>CANQVQ010000040.1 GCA_947627335.1 uncultured Clostridia bacterium
TGACGCCGTACGCGTCCTCGACCAGACGGGTGCGGTTCACGATCTCGTCGCTGAGCACCTTGGGGCAGGTTTCGTTGTTCTCGTTGCTGCCGATCTCGGTGACGTACGCGTCGTTGAATGCGGCGGTGAAGACCTTGATGGTCTGCCCTTTGAAAGCGTCCGTTTCGACGAGATGTCCTTCGTCGTCCGACGGAGCCGTTCCGCTGACCGCTTCGGACGAATCGGCGGCGGACGTATCGGTTTCGTCCGATTCTTCCGCACAGCCCGCGCAGACCACGGCGCAGAGCAGCGAAAGCAGCAGACAGAGCGCGACGGTCGCCTTGAAACGCGAATGCAGGTGTTTCATGGTCAAATGTTCCTTTCTGTTTTTCGTTTCACCCCAGTATACCATATTTTCCGCGGAAATGCAAGTGCAAACGGGACAAAAAATGCAAAAGACCGGCAGTTCCGCGTTCAAACGGAGCTGTCGGTCCCGCAGGGCGGACGTTCACGGCAATCGGAAGGTGCCGAGGACGTGCCGCTTGATCATCATGTAATCCGTCGCGTTGACGTCGCCGCTTCGGTTCACGTCCGCGAGCCGAATTTGCTCGTCCGTGAGCCGGAAGGTGCCGAGGACGTGCCGCTTGACCAGCATATAGTCCGACGCGTTGACCTGGTTGTCGTCGGTGACGTCGCCGTAGATGCCGGTCGGGGCGACCAGGTTCAGCCGAAGCGTGAAAGGTTCTTCCGCGACGCGAAGGATGCCGGACGCGGAGGAAAGGGCGTTTTTCGGCAAAACCGTCGGAGAGCCGGGCGTCACCGTGACCGTCGTCGTGACCCCGGACTTGCGCGGGCGGAAGCAAACGGCAAACAGCGTGCCGCTCGAACGGGAGCGGTTGACCGCGCTCCCGGACGTGACGGTGAGTTCGCCCTGCGCCGCCTTGGAAAGGTTGACCGTCGTCACGTCGCCGTCAGGGATCATGGTCCAGCCGTCCGAATAGGCGTCGGTGAAGCAGCAGCCGGTATTCCGATCGGACTGCGGAGCAGGAACCAGTTCGAGGACCGTCGGGTCCCAGCGGACCGTGACGACGTAGGACGCGATCCCCGTTTCGCCGTTCTCCGGCGAGAGGTCGACGGCGACGCGGAACAGGTCGGCGTCCGTCCCGCTGCAGGAGATGCTGTCCGTTCGGACGGAGGCGGAGAACTTCGCCTGTGCGGCAGGCGCGGCGCCGACGGGAACCGAAAACGCGGACAGCAGCGCCAGCGCTACCGCGAGGAAAAGCAATCGTTTTTGGGTTTTGATGATGCAGCCCCCCTTTTGCAAAGGTTTGTGGAAAGAGGGCGTCCGGCGGACGCCCTCTTTCGATTTGGGTTGGGAATTACGCAAAGAGGTTGAAGCTTCTCAGCACATGACGCTTGACCAGCATATAGTCGTTCGCGTTGATGTCCTCGTCCGCCTTGACGTTTCCGGCGAGCTTCTGGAGGTCGGTGAGCTCAAACGTGCCGAGCGCACCGCGCTTGAGGAGCATATAGTCGAACACTTCGACCTTGCCGTTGCCGTTCAGGTCGCCGCGGACGATGATGGTCGCCTTCTGACCCTTGTACTCGATCACGTAGCCGTTGCCGATGGCGTCGACGTCGGTGACTTCGTTGCCTTCCGCGTCATAGAGCTTCGCGTTTTTCGCGTCCGCGATGGCGAGCAGGAAGTCCTCCGAGGAGGTCATTTCCGCAACGCCGGTCAGCAGGTCGCCCTCGAGCGTGTAATCCGTGCTGTTGAGCGTCAGGCCGTCGAGTTCGCCGACCTTGACGGTGACCGGCTGGGTGTACAGCGTGTACTTGGTCATGCCGTCCGGCATGGTCGCTTCGTAGGAGACCAGGACCGTCGCTTCCCCGTCTTTCTTCGCGGTGAGCGTGCCGTCCTCGTTGATCTCGACGACGCCGTCGTTATCGAGTTCGGTGACCTTGATCGCCGAGCCGATGGCGGTGGTGCCGTTGCCGTAGGTGACCGCCTGGGCGTTGATCGTGAGCTTGTCGTCCGCGACCGCGTAGACGGTTTCCGGCGCGGTGACGGTCTTGACCACGGTCTTGAAGTACGCCGCATCGTTGGTCGTAAGACCGTTCATGCCGGCGAGGAACATCTGGTTGACGGTCGCACGGACGCTGGAAGAATAGGTCCAGGTCCAGAACGTCATGCCGCGGTCGCCCGCGTCACGGATGTATTCCGCATTGATGCCGCCGTAGGACGGACCCATCGTGCCGTTGCAGTTGAGCGCACTGGTCTGGAGCGAGTAGTAGCCGTTGAGGATCGCGGTCGGATCCGTGCTGGCGACGACCGTGCCGCCGAGCAGGTCGGCGCAGGTGTTCAGCTCTTGCTTAATGAGGCGAACCTGATTGGCGTAGAAGCTGATGTAGACGACCTGGTCTTCCATTTCGTATTTCTTGACCAGTTCGGCGGTCTTTTTCGGCAGATCCGCCTGATCTTCCTTCAGTTCGCAGAGGATCTTGATGTCCTTGCCCTGGAATTCCTTGAGCATTTCCTCGAAGGTCGGGATCGGTTCGTCCGTGCCGTCGAGCGTGTAGGAACGAAGCTCTTCGTAGGTCTTGTCGTGGATGTAGCCGGTGCCGGCGGTGGTGCGGTCGATGGTGTCGTCATGCATGACCATGATGACGCCGTCCTTGGAAAGGTGCACGTCGGTTTCGAGGTTATCCACGCCTTCTCTGTAGGCTGCTCTGTAGGCGGCCATGGAGTTTTCCGCGTACTTTTCGGAGTAGCCTCTGTGCGCGGTGTAGACCGAGGTGCGGGTCAGGGAGTTTTCCGCGGTAAAGAGCTTGGTTTCCGCTTCCGAAACCAGCGCGTAGTTGTCGGAAATGACCGCATTCGCGCCGGAAGCGAGCAGATATGCCGCCTGGGTATTGGTGGTGACATCCGTGCCGAGCGCCCAGACGGAAAGCTGGAACTGCTGCAGCACCGCGACGTTCTCCTTGGTCGCGAGCGCGTACGGGAGCAGGATGCCCTGCGCGTTTGCGCCGGCAGCCGTCTGGTACGCGGCGAACCGCTCGTCGGCGGTCATGGTTTCCGCCGTGACTTCGTAGATACCGCGGAGGTTCGCAGGTCTCTGCGCACGGGCGGATTTCAGAAGTTCGGCATCCGGCGTGACGACCGCGGCTTCCGGAACCAGCGTGCTCTTGAGCGCCGTGACCAGATTGGTCAGCTGCGCGTCGGTGGTGATGCGGAATTCCGGAATGATCTTCTTGTCATAGCAGGTCGTCAGATAGGTCTCGAAGTTTTCGACGGTAACGTCGTCCGCGACGTTCAGCAGGACCGCGACCGGGAGCTTCTCGGCGTTGACGATCGCGTTGAACGCGGCTTCGTCCTTCGCGTACGCCTGGTCGGACACATAGCTGGTGATATTGGTTTGCGGACGGTTTGCGCTGGTATCGATCAGCTTATCCCGCTCCGGCATTTTTTCCGGCGCCTGCTCCATCACGGTGACCTTGATGGAATCCACGTTCAGAACGCCCTGGTCGGAGACAAGACCGAGCAGACCGGTGGTCTCTTTGTGCTGCGTGCCTTGCAGCTTGGAGATGTCCTCCACATAAATGACCCGTTCCCCGTCCACCGAGAAGGCGGCGGAACCGCCGAAGAGGTTGAGGGTGAGGTTGTGGTAACCGGAGGTCATGTCCAGCGCATAGGAGACGCGCAGGTCTTCCTTGGCGTTAACGTAGGGATATTCCCATACGCCGTTGTACATTCCCGAGAATTCGATGGTTTGCGTTGCGGAGTTGGCACGGACGGTAATGTGGCGCTCCTCTTTGTAGGTGCCGTCGTCCCGCACGTGGAACATGATGGCGCTCCAGCGGGCGGAGTTGGCAACTTCCGTCTGGCTGGCGCTCATGGTGATGGCGTAATCGCCGAAGTCGCCCAGCCATTTCGGGAGCATGAGCTTGGACTGTCCGATGCCCGTCGCGCCCAGATGCAGAGCGCCGTCGGAGACGCTGTACGGGGAATCGCCGTTGGTTTGATTTTTCGCTTCGATCCAGCCGTCTGCGACGAGGGAATCGGTGGTAGCCGAATCAAAATCGTTTTCGTACAGGACGTATTCGGTTTCGTCCGGATTCTTTGCGACCACATAGACGTTTTTGGTGGTCTCCCCGGCGGTCGCGGTCAGCGCCGTCACGCCTTTTTCGTTCGGCGTGAAGGAAGTAACGGGGGTTTCGCCGTTCTTCCATGTGATGTCACCGGCGTTGAGGGTGGTGTCTGCATCGACCTGAACGCTGACTTTCGTCAGATCGATTTCCGTGCCCACGTCAACGGTCAATGCCGGGTTGGTGTAGGTCAGGGTGATTTCGGCAAATTCCGCCGCAGTCGCGGGGACGGAAAGGGACGAAACGACCGTTGCCAGCATCAACACGGTGAGCAGGACGGAAAGAATGCGTTTTGCTTTCATTGTTGAGAACTCCTTTTCTGTGATTTTTATCTGTTTTTTCTTTTTTTTCTACGTTTCACGGGACCCGGACGGCTTTGCGTCCGCTTCGATCGCGTCCATCGCGTCGGCGATGACGTTGTGCGCCTTTTCCAGCTCGCTCGCCGCACGTTCGGGGGCGCAGCCGGTCCTTTGGCAGATCATGCGGATCGCCCGATCGACCAGCTTGCGGTTAGACGGGATCATGTACGCCATATCGTTCCCGCGCACCCGTCCGAAGCGGACCATGCCGCCGGTCGAGAGCATATTGAGGATCATTTTCTGCGCCGTGCCGGCTTTCATGCGGGTCGAACCGCTGATGACCTCGGGACCGACCTCGGCGATGATCGCCAGGTCCGAAAGCGGGATCAGGTCGCTGCCGCGATTGCAGGAGATGCAGACGGTCTTCGCTCCGCACGACCGCGCATACCGCAGCGCGCCCTTGACGCATTCCGCCGACCCGCTCGCGGAGATCGCGACGAGCAGATCCGCTTCGCCGAACGCGTATTCCCCGCGCAGCAGGCAGACCAGACTGTCCGGGTCGTCCTCGGCGTCCTCGGAAGGATGGATCAGCGCACTGGTTCCGCCCGCCATCAGACCGATGACGCGGTCCTGCAAGCCGTACGTCGGCGGGATCTCCGCAGCGTCCACCACGCCGAGCCGACCGGACGTCCCCGCGCCGCAGTAGAACACGCGTCCGTCCGCACGCAGCGCGCCGGCGAACAGCTCGATCCCCTCGGCGACCTGCGGCAGGCAGCGCTCCACCGCGAGCGCGACGGTTTGATCCTCCCGGTTGATCAGCCGGGCGATCCCGAGCGCGTCCATCCTGTCGATAGACGCGGCGGCGGAATTTTCGCCTTCCGTTGCGAGCTTGCCGAAATCTGCCATTTGCAACCCTTTCTGGCGCCGAAAAACGGTATCGGAACCGGTACGAGTTTATTTTAACACAGAAGAAACGATTTGTCAATCGTTTTTGCAATTTCTTTTCGGAAAAATGTCTTAAAACCCGTTGACAAAAAAAGGGAGATATGGTAGTATTGAATAAAGCAGATCAGGGAAGGGGGAGAGCGTGAAAATGGCGGAGCAAAAACAGGGAAAACCGTGCATCAGCGTCATGGTTCCCTGCTATAATGAGGAAGAATCCTTGCCGCTTTTCCGCACGGAGATCTGTCGGGTGATGGAGCTGATGCCCCAGTACGCGTTCGAAGTGATCCTCGTCGACGACGGGTCGCGGGACGGGACGCTCGGACTGATGCGGCAGGCAGCGGCGGAGGACGAGCGGTTCCGTTACGTCTCGTTCACCCGCAATTTCGGCAAGGAGGCGGCGATGTACGCCGCTTTGCAGGCGTCCCGCGGGGATTACGTCGTCTATATGGACGCGGACCTGCAGGACCCGCCGGCGCTTTTGCCGCAGATGATGGAAAAACTCGAACAGGACGAAACGCTCGACAGCGTCGGCACCCGTCGAAGCTCCCGCAAGGGCGAACCGCCGATCCGCAGTTTCTTCGCAAATCTGTTCTACCGCATGATCAACCGCATTTCCGACGTCCGGCTGATCCCCGCCGCACGGGATTACCGGCTCATGACCCGCCGTATGGCGGATTCGGTGCTGTCGCTGTGCGAGTACAATCGGTTCTCCAAGGGCATTTTCGAGTGGGTCGGCTATCGGACGGAATGGATCTCCTATGAGAATATCGAACGTTCCGCCGGAAAGACCAAATTTTCCTTCTGGAAGCTGTTCAAGTATTCGCTGGAGTGCATCGTCGCGTTTTCGACGGCGCCGCTCGCGATCGCGTCTGTGATGGGCGTGGTGTTCTGCTTTGCGGCGTTCGTGGGGATCCTCGTCATCATCATCCGTGCGCTGCTCGGCGTGTCGTCCGCGTTCGGCTGGCCGTCCATGATGTGCGTCATCCTGTTTGTCGGCGGGATGTTGGAGCTGTCCATCGGGATTTTGGGCGAATACCTGTCGAAGGCGTACCTTGAGACCAAGCGGCGTCCGATCTACCTCGCACGGGAAACGGAGGAGGACCTGCGGAAGAAGCGGGAGAAGGAAGGCGACTGAATGTTCGGCAGGAAACGGAAGGACAAACCGCCCCGCAACACGGACAGCCCGGAGTTCCGGCTCTGGATGGCGGAAAAGCTGGACGGGCGGACGCTGCGCTACATCCTCGAACGGGAGGAAAACGGGGAGGAGCGCGTGCTCGCGAAGGGCGGCGTCCTGAGCAATTATGAAGGGAATTTCAGCGTCATCAGCGGGGAAAAGACGATTTTCTGCGTCAGATCCGCCGATCTGCACGCGTGGGAGTTCCTTTCGCTGGAAGGCGCGACGCTGACCGGCTATGACCAGACCGTAGGCAAGGAACGAACCATCCTCGCTTACTATAAATACTACAGAGACTGACAAAACGTCAAGGAGGAATTGTTCATGGACAAAAAGTTAAGAATCGGCGTCATCGGTTGCGGCGGCATCGCCAACGGCAAGCATCTGCCGTCGCTCAGGAAGTGCTCCGACCTCGCGGAAATGGTGTGGTTCTGCGATCTGGTGCAGTCCAAAGCGGAAGCTGCCGCCAAGGAGTACGGCACGCCGGACGCGAAGGTCACGACGGACTACAAGGAGGTCCTCGCGGACCCGACGGTGGACGTGGTGCACGTCTGCACGCCGAACCGCTCCCACAGCTTCATCACCGTCGACGCGCTCGAAGCGGGCAAGCACGTCATGTGCGAAAAACCGATGGCGATCAACGCCGCGGAAGCGCAGAAGATGCTGGACGCCGCGAAGCGCACCGGCAAGAAGCTGACCATCGGCTACCAGAACCGGCAGCGCCCGGATTCGCTCTTCATCAAGCGGGAATGCGAGGAAGGCACGCTGGGCGAGATCTACTACGCGAAGGCGACGGCGATCCGCCGCAGAGCGGTCCCGACGTGGGGCGTGTTCATGAACGAGTACGAGCAGGGAGGCGGTCCGCTGATCGACATCGGCACGCACGCGCTGGACCTGACGCTCTGGTGCATGGACAACTATGCGCCGAAGTACTGCGTCGGCACGGTCTACCACAAGCTCGGCGAGAAGTTCCCGACCGGCAACGCCTGGGGCGACTGGAAGAGCGGCGATCTGACCGTCGAGGACAGTGCGTTCGGCTTCATCGTCATGGAGAACGGCGCGACCATCGTCCTCGAATCCAGCTGGGCGCTGAATATGCTCGATCCGCGTGAGGCGATCACGACGCTTTGCGGCACGGACGGCGGTGCGGATATGCTGGACGGCGTGCGGATCAACGGCATCCGTCAGGGTCGTCAGTACGTCCTCAAGCCCGACCTGAACGCAGGCGGCGTCGCCTTCTACGAGGGGACCGGCAACGGCACGCCGGAGGAACGCGAAGCCCGCAGCTGGCTCAACGCGGTGCTGAACGATACCGACCCGTTCGTCCTGCCGGAGCAGGCGTTGGTCGTCAGCCGTATTCTGGAGGGCATCTATGTGTCCGCCAAGACCGGGGAACCGTATTACTTCAATAAATAAAAGAATAAGGAGGCAATCCCTATGAAGCTGGGCGTTATCACCGTCCTGTTCGGCGACCAACCGCTGAACGAGGCGCTCGCGTACCTCAAATCCATCGGCATCGAGGAGCTTGAAGTCGGCGCCGGTGGGTATCCGGGCAAGGGGCACTGCGACCCTGCGGTCCTGCTGAAGGACGAGCGCAAGCTCGCGGAATTCCGCGAGACCATCGAAACCTACGGAATGCCAATCAACGCGTTCGGCTGCCACGGCAACCCGGTACACCCGGACAAAGCGATCCGCGAGAAGTACCGTGCGGACTTCCACGACGCGATCCTGCTGGCGGAAAAGCTGGGGATCCGCAAGATCATCGGGTTCTCCGGCTGTCCCGGCGACTGCGAAACCTCCCGCAACCCGAACTGGGTCACCTGCCCGTGGCCGAACGAGTATTACGACGTGCTTCAGTGGCAGTGGGAGAAGGTCCTGATTCCTTACTGGAAAGAGGAAGTCAAGTTCGCCGAGGCGCACGGCATCGAGAAGATCGCGTTGGAGATGCACCCGGGCTTCTGCGTGTACAACCCGGAAACGCTTCTGCACCTGCGGAGCGAAGTCGGCAAGCTGATCGGTGCGAACCTCGACCCGTCCCATTTGATCTGGCAGGGCATCGACCCGGTCGCCGCGACCCGTGCGCTCGGCGACGCGATCTACCACGTCCACGCCAAGGACACGAAGGTGGATCGGCTCAACGTCGCGGTCAACGGCGTGCTGGACACCAAACCGTACGCGGACGAACTGCACCGTGCGTGGGTGTTCCGCTCCGTCGGGTACGGCAACGATATGCAGTACTGGCGGGACTTCATCTGCAACCTGCGGTTGGTGGGGTACGTCGACATCCTCTCCATCGAGCACGAGGACAGCATCATGACCAACCGCGAGGGGCTGGAAAAGGCCGCCTACTTCCTCAAGCAGGCGATCATTCGCGAACCGAAGCCGACCGGTATGTGGTGGGTGTAAGTCCGTAATTTCCAAGGCTTTGTTGTAAAAAACGCATCGAAAAAAGGGTGCGGCGCCGAAAACGCCGTACCCTTTTGGTTTTTTGACGGTGCGGTCAGGAAATATCGTATTTGAGGCAGTCGGATAGGTCACGGACTGCCACGGCTTTCCGATCGCTTACGAGTTCCCAGATGGGATGCTCCGTACTGCCTCCCGAAAAATATGTTCGCGCAAAAGCGGTGGTGTGCGTGATGTCGTTTGTCTCCCACAAATCGTCGTATGCCTTATCGAACAAACGCATATCAAGCCTGTCGGCAGTTTCGGCGGAAAGCTCGATTTCAAACAGCTTGATCTTCGCACGTTCCTCCTCCGATGCCTTCCCCCAGTCGATCTCAAAGAGTTCTCGGCAGGCGGAAAGCTCGTCAAAAAAGTAGTTGCACTTTAACCGGCAGCAACGTTGCGGAAATTCTCTGCGTCGCACAGATTCAAACACCGCCTCCGCCGCCCATTTCACGCAGTCCGTCTGCATATCCGCCATTCCGAACCTGTCGAGGGATTCCCGCATGAACTTTGCGGCAAAGTAAGCGCCGTAAAAGCAATCCTCGCTTCGCTCCAATGCCTGAACAAACGGCTCCGTCAGCTCCCAAAATTTTTTATAATTCAAAGACAACTCTGCGCCCAAGCAAAGGGTATCGCTCATATGGTAAACTTTCATTCATCTTTTCCCTTGCGAATAACGATTCGTCGGGCAGCCGCCTGCCCGACATTTGACAGGATGCCACACGGATCGAAGCGACGGGTTACTGCTGGTTTGCAACGTAGACCGCGATCATTTCCGCGATACACTTCCGCTGTTTGGGCGACAACCCTGCGAGCATCTGCGTGATTTCGTCAAACACATAGTCTTTCCCGGAAGAAAGCTCGTTTCTCAGGATATAGTCAGCCGAAACGTCCAAGGCTTCGATCAGCTTGATAAAGATCTTAAGGCTCGGCATTTTCTTTCCGCGCTCGATCTCGCCGAGATACATGACGCCGATGTCGGCAAGTTCCGCAAGCTGTTCCTGCGTCAGCGACCTGCCTGTCCGCGCTTCCCGCAGCGCTTTGCCCAGTTCGACTTTATCCACCTGCCCGCCCCCTTAGCAAATAGCATGAATTCTATCAAAAGTATACGCGATACCGTTGTAAAAAGGAATAAGCATATAGCGTTTCATATATGCTATTTGCTAAGAAAGAAAGCGTTTTTTATTTGTCTTGCGTCAGGGGTTGCGGTGCGGATTCGCAGAGTGCCGCCAATTCCGCGTCGGTCGCCTCACGGACGGCGCCTTCCGGCAGGTCGTCCGGCAGGGAAAGCTCCCCGATGGCGACGCGGTGCAGCCCGACGACCGCCGCGCCGCAGGCGGCGAACATCCGCTTGATCTGGTGGTATCGCCCCTCGGTCAGGGTCACGAGGGCGGTCTTTTGCCCGACGATCGAAAGCGACGCCGGTTTGCAGACCCCGTCGGAAAGTTCCACCCCTTCCGCGAAGCGTTTCGCCATTTCCTCGGTCGGCGGGACGTCGAGCGTGACGAAGTAGCGCTTCTTGACGTGCCGCTTGGGGGCGAGGATGCGGTGGGCGAGCTGCCCGTCGTCGGTCAGGAGCATCAGCCCGGTCGTGTCCTTGTCCAGCCGCCCCGCCGGGAACAGTCCGCGCCGAAACAGCGTCGGCGGGACCAGTTCGAGCACGGTGGGTCCGTCTCCCGCGTCGGTCGAAGAAACGTACCCCTTCGGCTTGTGCAGCAGCAGGTAGACGTGGGTCCTGAGCGTCAGCGGGACGCCGTCGATCGCGACGGACACGGTTCCCGGGTCGATTTTCTGCTCCGCGCTCTTCGCCCGCACGCCGTCGATCGTGACCCGTCCGCGTGCGATCAGCGCTTTCGCGTCCCGACGGGACAGCGGGGTCTCCCCGCCCTGCGAAGCGAGCAGTTTGTCCAGCCGTTCGGGCTTCATGCGGGGTTGCGCGATAGGGCGAAGGTGCCGAGGACCGCCCGCTTGATGAACAGATAGTCGACGGAATCGACGGCGCCGTCCCGGTTCACGTCCGCGTAGGCGGCGCGCTCGCCGAGGGAGAAGGTGCCGAGGACGGCTCGTTTGACGAGCATATAATCCACGGAATTTACGCTGCCGTCGCCGTTCGCGTCGCCGAGGTCCAGACGGTAGAGGGCGTCTGCGAGGGCGGACGCGTAGAGCGCGTAGCCCCGTGCGTTCGGGTGTACGCCGTCCGCGAGCAGACCGTCGACCGCGATCCCGGTCGCCTCCGCCGTTTCGGTGAAGATGCGGTACAGGTCCGCCGTGACCAGGTCGTATTCCGCCGCGAGTTCCCGCGCCGCAAGGACGTATTGCTGATAGAAGGCGTTCGCCCCGCCGTGCGGTTCAAATACGGTGCGGTCGTGCCGGGTGTAGTAGTCGGTTTCGCCGATCGGGTTTTCGATGACCAGCACGACGCGTGCGCCGGCGGCGGTCGCCCGTTCGATCATGTCCCGCATATTTGCGAGGTAGGTTTCGAGCGGCACGTGCTTCGCCATATCCAGTGCCGCGTCGTTCATGCCGAAGGAAAGCAGCAGGACGTCCGGCTTCTGCGCGAGCGCCGAGGCGAACGCCGTATGTCCGTCGGCGGAATTCCAGCCCCCGACGGCTTTGTTGACGACGGAAACGCCGAACGCCTTTTCCGCGTCGGAGAACCACGCCCCGGAAGCGGTGATGCTGTCGCCGAAAGCGACGATCTTCTTGTCTTGGGTCGTCAGCGCGGACGGGTGAATCGCACAGACGGAGAAAAGCACGGAAAGCGCCAGCAGGAGGGAAGAAAAGCGGAACCGTTTCATGTTTTGTTCGTCCTTTCGCACTCTTTTTGTTCAGTGTAGCATAAAATCGGGAAATTTTCAAGGGAAAGTTCCGCAAAACCCTTGCATTTTTTCGGATTTATGGTAAGATAAGGAAAAAGGAAACCGGAAAGAAGGAAATTTGTTTATGCAAAAACCGATCGTTGGCACATGGTTTGAATTCTGGCACCACAACATCGCAGAGGGCAAGTACTGGAACCCGATCTGCCGTCATTTCACCGCCGAACAGTGGGAAGCGAAGGTGGACGAGATCGCGTCCGTGGGAATGAAGTACATCGTCCTGCTCGCCACCGGCATCGGCTACGACGACAGTTTCGAGTGCTACTTCCACACCGACATCGCCCCGTTCGCCGATATGGCGTGCAAGGACCCGATCGGGGCGTTGCTGAAAGCCGCCGACCGCAACGGGATCAAGGTGTTCGTTTCGACAGGCTTTTACGGCAACTGGACCCACACGATGGAGAACATGACCTCCCCCGAGGTCACCGCTCGCGCCTTTAAGGCGATGGAACAGCTCTGGGCGCAGTACGGGTCGCACGAGTCCTTCTACGGCTGGTACTACCCGGACGAGACCTGCATCGACGGGCATTTCCACCCGGCGTTCCTCGAATACGTCAACCGCTATTCCGCCCATGCGCACAAGATCGCGCCCGGCACCAAGACGCTCATTGCCCCCTACGGCACGAACATCCTCAAGGCGGACGCGGAATACGTCGAACAGTTGAAGAACCTCGACGTGGACGTCGTCGCCTATCAGGACGAGATCGGCGTGCGCAAGTCCAAGCCGGAGGACACCGCAGCGTACTACCGTGCGCTGCGCGAGGCGCACGATGCGGCGGGACGTTCCGCGCTCTGGGCGGATATGGAGGTTTTCCAGTTCGAGGATCAGGTCTACCGTTCCGCCCTGCTGCCCGCGACGATGGAGCGCGTCGAGCGGCAGATCGAGTCCATCGCCCCGTATGTGGACGAGATCCTCTGCTACCAGTATCAGGGGATGTTCAACAAACCCGGCACCATCGCCTACTGCGGACACCCGGATTCCGTCCGCTTCTACGAGGAGCTTGCCGAGCATAACCGCAAGTACGGCGGATAACGCCATGCTGCGGATCACCCTGCGTCTGCCGTCCGGAACGCCCGAAGCGCTCCGGGCGGCGGTTTGTCAAAAGCTGGGCGTCGGCGCGGACGCGCTGGCGGTCCTGCCGCGCAAGCGGTCCGTGGACGCCCGTGGGACGCCGGTGTTCGTCTGGACGGCGGACCTGCGCTTCGCCGACCCGGAAACCGAAGCCTTCCTGCTTCGGAAGCATGGGGAGTCGCTGTCCGTTCCGCCGGAGGAGGTCCCGTACCGGTTCCCGACGGCGCAGGCGGTTTTGCCGGAACGCCCGGTCGTGGTCGGGTTCGGTCCGGCGGGGATCTTCTGCGCACTGCTGTTGGCGCGGTGCGGACTGCGCCCGATCGTGCTGGAGCGGGGCGGTCCGCTCGAGGAGCGCGTTCCGGCGGTGGAAACCTTCTTCCGGGAGGGTCTGCTCGACCCGTCCTGCAATATCCAGTTCGGAGAGGGCGGCGCGGGCGCGTTTTCGGACGGAAAACTCAATACGCTGGTCAAGGACCGCTCCTTTCGGGGGACGTTCGTGCTCGAGCAGTTGGTTTCCGCCGGTGCGCCGGAGGAACTGCTCTGGCAGAGCAAGCCGCACATCGGGACAGACCTGCTGCGCGAGGTGCTGAAGAATCTGCGGCGGGAAATCTGCGCCCTCGGCGGGGAAGTGCGCTTCCGCACGCAGGCGGCGGGTCGGCTCGCGGCGGACGGGCGCGTGCGGGGCGTGGTCTGCGCGGACGGCGAAATCGTTTCGAGCGGGACGGTCGTGCTGGCGGTCGGACATTCCGCCCGGGATACCTTCCGCGCCCTGCACGCGCAGGGGATCCCCATGGAGCGCAAGCCCTTTTCCGTCGGCGTCCGCATCGAACACCCGCAGTCCTGCATCAACCGTTCGCAGTACGGGCGGGAACGGCTGCCCGGATTCCCGGCGGCGGACTACAAGCTGGTCGCGCACACCCGGAACGGGCGGACGGTCTACACGTTCTGTATGTGTCCGGGCGGGGTGGTGGTCGCCGCCGCGTCCGAGCCGGGCGGCGTGGTGACGAACGGCATGAGCTATCATGCGCGGGACGGCGAAAACGCCAACAGCGCCCTGCTGTGCGAGGTATTGCCGTCGGACCTGCCGGACGGGCTGTTCGCGGGTCTGGTGTTCCAGCGGGAACTTGAACAGGCGGCGTTCCGTGCGGGCGGGGGCGGATTCCGCGCACCGGCGCAGACCGTCGGGGATTTCCTCGCGGGGAAAACGGGCACGGCGTTCGGCGGCGTGCGGCCGACCTATTCCCGCGGCGTCACGCCGTG
>CANQVQ010000041.1 GCA_947627335.1 uncultured Clostridia bacterium
GCGTTCTGCGACCTGCGGGACCCGGAGCGGGCGTAGGCGGAACTGCGCACGCCGACGCGCATGATCTTCGCCGAAACGCCGACCAACCCGATGATGAAGGTCCTGCCGCTCCGCGCCCTTTCGGCGCTCGCGAAGGCGCACGGGGCGCTGTTCGCGGTGGACAACACGTTCCTGACCCCGTACTACCAGCGTCCGCTGACGCTCGGCGCGGACATCGTCGTCCATTCCGGGACGAAATTCCTTTCCGGGCACCACGACGTCTGCTGCGGATTGGCGGTCGTCGGGGAGGATCCGGCGCTGGCGGACCGGCTCGCGCTGATCCAGCGGACGCTCGGGAACGCCCTTTCCCCGTTCGACAGCTGGCTGACCCTGCGGGGCATCCAGACGCTCCCGCTGCGCATGGAAAAGCACAGCGCAAACGCCCTCGCGGCGGCGAATTACCTTGCGGCGCACCCGCGTGTGGCGCAGGTCAACTATCCCGGTCTGCCGTCCCACCCGCAGTACGGACTGCTGCGCGAACAGGCGAGCGGCGCGGGCGGCGTGCTGTCCTTCCTGCTGGCGGACGACCGCGTGCAGAGCGTCCTGCACGGCGGGAAGCTCATTCGCTTCGCGGAAAGCCTCGGCGGGACGACCTCGCTGATCACCTATCCGCAGACGCAGACCCACGCGTCCGTCCCCGCTTCCCTGCGCGAGAAGATCGGCATCACGCCGCGTCTCCTGCGGCTTTCGGTCGGGCTGGAGCACCCGGACGACCTGCTGGAGGACCTGGAAACCATGCTGAAATGACGCTTACCACACCCGCAGGACGCGGTCGGTCTGTACGGCGCGTTCGACCAGCCCGTCCACGTCCAGTTTCGCTTCCTCGGCGCGGACGTCGTCGAGCGCGGGGCGGGTGTTCGGGTGGCGCGGCGTGAACAGCACGCAGCAGTCCTCGTACGGCAGGGTGGAGATCTCAAACGTGCCGATCTGACGGGCGCGGACGACGATCTCCTCCTTGTCCAGCCCGATGCACGGGCGCAGGACCGGCATCGTCACCGCGTCGTCGGTGGACGCGATGGAGCGCATGGTCTGCGAGGCGACCTGCCCGATGGATTCGCCGGTCACGAGCGCGACCGCGTCCGCCTGCACTGCGAGACGCTCGGCGCAGCGCATCATGAACCGCCGCAGCAGCAGGGTGAACAGCCGCTCGTCGCAGGACGCCGCGATGGCTTGCTGGACTTCGGTCAGGTTGACGCTGTGCAGGCGGACGGTCCCCGCGTATTCGGCGAGCTTGCGGGCGAGGGAGACGACCTTTTCCCGTGCGGCTTCCGACGTGTACGGAGGGGTTTCAAAGTAGACGGCGTCCAGCTCCGCCCCGCGCTTGGCGGTCATATACCCGGCGACGGGGGAATCGATCCCGCCGGACAGCAGCAGCATCGCACGGTCCTCGCTGCCGACCGGGATCCCGCCCGCGCCGTGTTCGCGCACGCCGTGGACGACCGCCGCACGGTCGCGGATCTCGATCGTGACGGTCACTTCCGGGTCATGCACGTCCACGCGCAGACGCGGACAAGCCTCCAGCAGTTCCTCGCCGCACACGGCGCAGATCTCCGGGGATTTGAGTGGGAACCGCTTATCGCTTCGCTTCGCTTCGCATTTGAAACTGCGTGCGGTGCCGACCAGCCCGTCCGCGTTCTCCCGCAATACGGCGCGGATGGCGTCCATGTCCTTTTCGCATTCCAGCCCCCGGCAGACGGTCGCGACGCCAAAGACCTTCTTGAGCAGGGCGAATGCGGCGTCCATATCGCTGCCTTCCGCCCCGCGCACGAACAGGATGGACTGCGCGTACTCCGTCCGGAATTCGCCGTCCGCCTTTTTGAGCGCACGCCGGACGTTCTTTTCCAGCAGTTGGTTGAATTTATTGCGGTTCAGCCCTTTCAGGACGATCTCGCCGTACTTGAGCAGGATGATCTCGTTTGCGTTCATTTTCGCAGTTTCATGCAGTCCAGCAGCGCGTCGCAGAGGACCGCACATTCCTCCATCGTATTTTGCTCGGAAAAACTCAGCCGGAGCGAGGTTTCGATCTCCGCGTCCGGCAGTCCGTATGCCTTGAGGACGCGGTTGCCCTTTTTCCGCTCCCGTGCGGAGCAGGCGCTGCCCGCGGAAACGCAGATCCCCCGCTCGGACAGGAAATTGAGCGCCCACGCGCTCTGCACGCCGGGAATGCTCAGGTGCAGCAGGTTCGGCAGGTGCGCGTCCGGCAGGTGGAAATGCAGTCCGCTGTCCCGCAGCCGGCGAAGCGCTTCCTCGACGTTCTCCGTGCCGCTTCGCAGACCGTTCTCCTGCCCGCCGCCGAGCAGCAGGGCGGGGAGCAGGTGCGCCCGCTTGCCGACGTACAGTGCGCCGACGCCCTTCAGTCCGCCGATCTTATGCGCCGAGAGGGAGATAAGGTCGCAGCAGGCGGACAGGCGGTCCTGCGGGATCTTCAGGAAGCCCTGCACGTCGTCGCAGTGCAGCAATGCGTCGCTCCCGCATTCGTCGAGGATACGGCGGATGCGCGGCAGGTCGTAGACCGCGCCGGTCTCGTTGTTTGCCCGCATGACGCTGACGAACGCGACCGGCTCTTCCGCGAGGATCCTCCGCAGACCGTCGTAGTCCGGCACGCCGTTCTTCGTCGACAGCCGGCGCACCGTAAAGCCCTGCCGTTCAAGTTCCTTCAGCGGTTCTTCGACCGAAGGGTGTTCGCTGTCCGTCGAGATCACGACCTTCGACCGCTTGCCGCGCAGCTTCGCCAGCCCGAACAGGGCTTGGTTGTTGGATTCCGTCCCGCCGCCGGTGAACAGCACTTCCCCGGGTTCGCATTTCAGCGCACGGGCGACCTGCGCCCGTCCCGCGTCGAGCAGCCGTCGGGCATTCATGCCTGCGGCGTGAAGGGAGGACGGGTTGCCGTATTCTTCACAGGCTTTTGCCGCCGCACGAAGCGCGCCGGGGCGCACCGGGGCGGTCGCGGCGGAATCGAAATACAGGTAGGGCATGGCGTTCCGATTCGTCTCCTTTTGTCGTATGCGTCCATTATATCGCGAAAAAACGGTTTCGTCAACAAGAAATTCCGTTTGCGGGGCGAAAAAAAGGGGCGGCAATCTTTAACATTTTGTAAATTCTGCATTTTTTTGCGTTCGGTTTTGAAAATTTCTATTTACAGACGCAAAAAAAGAGAGTATAATAAATGCAAGTCGGAATGCTTTTTCGATTTTATATAGATTTGACAGGGAGATGTACGACTGCCCGGAACGGGTTTGCTGAAATTTCTGACATTTCAATATGGAAATCGGGGGAGCATGGATTTGAAATATATGTGAAGGAGGCAAATCTATGGATGACCCTAAAGTGATCGCGCTTGTCGTCGGTCTTGCCGCGGCAGTGATATTTTTCATCATCGGATGCTTCATCGGGTACATCGCACGAAAGCGCTCCGCAGAGAAAGCGATCGGTTCCGCCGAAGCGGAAGCCGGACGCTTGCTGGAGGAGGGGAAGAAGGAAGCCGAAGCCGCCAAGAAGGAGATCCTCGTGGAGGCTAAGGAC
Organism: uncultured Clostridia bacterium; assembly: GCA_947627335.1. Lineage (GTDB taxonomy): Bacteria > Bacillota > Clostridia > Oscillospirales > CAG-382 > Coliplasma. Next base: position 3,562 of record CANQVQ010000041.1, read on the forward strand.
GAAGCCATTCGGATCCGCAACGAAGCGGAACGGGAGGCGAAGGACCGCCGCGTCGAAGTGCAGCGGCAGGAGCATCGGGTTTCCCAGAAGGAGGAAAACCTCGACCGAAAATTGGAGAATCTGGAGCGCAAGGAGGAACAGCTCAACCGCAAGATGAAGGACGTCGAGGCGGAACGCGAGGAAGTCGCCAAATGTCTCGGCGAACAGAACGAAATGCTCCAGAAAGTCGCCCAGATGACGATGGAGGAAGCGCGGGACGTGCTCATGGAGCGCGTCGAAACGGACGCTCGCCACGATATGGCGATGCGGCTGTCCGCGCTGGAACAGGAGTATAAGGATTCCGCCGAGGAAAAGGCGAAGAACATCATCGCGCTGGCGGTCCAGCGCTATGCGGCGGACAGCGTTTCCGAGCAGACGGTCTCCGTCGTGGACCTGCCCAACGACGAGATGAAGGGTCGCATCATCGGTCGCGAGGGGCGCAATATCCGCGCCATCGAGACGCTGACCGGCGTGGATCTGATCATTGACGATACGCCGGAGGCGATCGCGATCTCGACGTTCGACCCGGTCCGTCGGGAGGTCGCACGGCTGGCGCTGGAGAAGCTGGTGTCCGACGGGCGGATCCATCCGTCCCGCGTCGAGGACATCGTGGAGAAGTGCCGCAAGGAAGTGGACCTGGCGATCCGCAAGGCGGGCGAGCAGGCGACTTTCGAAACCGGCGTCCACGGTCTGCACCCGGAGCTGATCAAGCTGCTTGGACGCATGAAATATCGCACGAGTTACGGGCAGAACGTCCTGCGGCATTCCATCGAAGTTTCCCTGATCTCCGGCATGATCGCGTCGGAATTGGGCGTGGACGTGGCGATGGCGAAGCGTGCGGGGCTGCTGCATGACATCGGCAAGTCCATGACCCACGAGGTGGACGGTTCGCACGTCCAGATCGGCGTGGACGTCGCCCGGAAGTATAAGGAATCGAAGGAAGTCCTGCACGCGATCGAGGCGCATCACGGCGACGTGGAGCCGCATACCTATATTGCGATGATCGTGCAGGCGGCGGACGCGATCTCGGCCGCCCGTCCCGGCGCACGGCGCGAGAACCTCGAAAATTACATCAAGCGGCTGCAGAAGCTCGAAGAGATCGCCAATTCCTTCAAGGGCATCGAGAAGGCGTTCGCGATCCAGGCGGGTCGCGAGATCCGCATCATGGACGATATGATCTTCCTTGCCCGCGACATCGCACGGAAGGTAGAGTCGGAGCTGGAGTACCCGGGGCAGATCAAGATCAACGTGGTGCGGGAAACGCGCCAGAGCGAGTACGCGAAGTAACGGCGGGGCGCTTTTGCCGACAGGAGGGACGCATTGAAAATACTGGCTATCGGCGATGTGTTCGGGAAGGCCGGCGTGGCGTGCGTCGCGGAGAAGCTGCGTGCGGTCCGCGCCCGGGAGGGTGCGGATCTGACGATCGTCAACGCGGAGAACTGCGCGCCCGGCAACGGCATGGACTACCGCGGTGCGAAGGCGCTGCTGGACGCCGGCGCGGACGTTCTGACCGGCGGGAACCACAGTCTGCGGCAGAGCAGCGCATTCCAATTGATGGAGGAGCATCCGTCGGTGCTGCGCCCGCTGAACTTTCCGGACGCCGCGCCGGGGAAGGGCTGGTGTATCCTGCCCGTTTCGCAGGGGCTTCGCCTGCTCGTGATCAACGCGCAGGGGCAGATCTTTTTAGACGCGACGATCGACAACCCGTTCAACGCGGTGGAGCGTCTGCTGGAAAAGCTCCAAGGGCAGTACGATCTCGCGGTCTGCGACTTCCACGCGGAAGCGACCAGCGAAAAAGCGGCGTTCGCCGCCTGCTTTGACGGGCGCATCTCCGCGATCTGGGGGACGCACACCCATGTGCAGACGGCGGACGAACGGGTCCTGCCCGGCGGGACGGGGTTCCTCAGCGACCTCGGCATGACCGGGGTGGAGGATTCCATCATCGGCACCCGTGCCGAGCAGGTGGTTCGGTACTACTGCACCCATGTGCGTACTCGATACGAAGCGGCGGAAGGCAAAACGCTGCTTTGCGGTGCGGTTTTCGAGCTTTCGCCGGACGACGGGAAATGCCTGTCGGTGCGGCGAATCCGGGAATAAACGAAATCAGACACAGACAAGAAAGGAACCATTCATGAGCAAAGTATTCTCCCTGGTCGGGACGCTGGAGGACGCGGCGGATGCGGGTACGCAGGCCGCCGGCATCGGGCAGTTCGTCGGCATGATCGGCATGATCGTCGTGCTGGTCGTGGTGTTTTACTTCTTCCTTTACCGTCCGCAAAAGAAGCAGGAGCGCGAAACGACGGAAATGCGCAACTCCATCGAGCTTGGCGACGTGATCTCCACGGTCGGCGGGATCATCGGCGTGGTCGTCCGCATCAAGGACGATATGCTGCTGATCGAGACCGGTGCGGACCGCACGCGGCTGCAGGTCATGCGCTGGGCGGTGCGCGGCGTCGAGGAAAAGGCGCGTCCGACGGCGGAAACCGTTTCCGCGGAGAAGTCGGCGGAAAAATCCGAAAAACCGAAACTGAAGAAATAAGGCGCAAGCCGGAGGCAGGCATACAGGGAATCGCACGGAAAAAGGGCATTCTTTGTATGCTTTCTGCTTTTCGGGGCAAAACAGAAAGGGGATTTGCGATGAAAAAGACCATGCAGAGGAAATATGCACGCCTGCTCGTGCGGGTGGGCGTGAACGTACAGAAGGGGCAGACGCTTATCGTCCGCGCCCAGACGGAAAGCTATCCGTTCGTCGAATTGCTCGCGGACGAGGCGTACAAAGCGGGCGCCGGGGACGTGCAGATCGAATGGAGCGACCAGACCCTCAACCGGCTCAACTACCGCCACCGTTCGATGACGGCGCTCTCGCAGGTGCATCCGTGGCAGGTGGAGAAGCTGAAAGAGGAAGCGGAGACCCTGCCCGCCACGATCCGGCTGTATTCGGAGGACCCGGACGGTCTGCGGGGCATCGATCAGGAAAAGCTCAAGAAGGTCCGCCAGAAGCGGTACCCCATTCTGCGCCCCTATCAGGAGCGGATGGAGAACAAGTATCAATGGCTGGTCGCGGCGGTGCCGGGCAAGGCGTGGGCGAAGAAGATGTTTCCGGGCGAGCGGACGTCGACGGCGGTGGATAAGCTGTGGGAGGCGATCTTTGAGACCTGCCTCGTGACCGAGGACAACGACCCGATCTCCGCGTGGGCGGAAAAGAACCGCGTAATGGCGGAGAAGTGCCGGATCCTCAACGCGTATCGGTTCGATTCCCTGGAGTACCGCAACGGGCTGGGAACGGATTTCCGGTGCGGTCTGATGCCCGCTTCGCTCTGGTGCGCCGGCGGCGAGGAGACGCTCGGCGGGGTGTATTTCAACCCGAACCTGCCGACGGAAGAGGTCTTTACCACGCCGCAGAAGGGCAGGTGCGACGGTCGTCTGGTCGCGTCCAAGCCGCTCTCCTACCAGGGGACGCTGATCGAGGACTTCTATATCGAGTACCGGGACGGCAAGGCGGTCGCGTGGGACGCCCGGGTCGGCAAGGAGGCGCTCGACGGGATCATGCGGTCCGACGAAGGCTCGCTGATGCTCGGGGAACTGGCGCTCGTGCCGGTCGATTCCCCGATCAGCCGACAGGGCTTGCTGTACTACTGCACGCTGTTCGACGAGAACGCGAGCTGCCACGTCGCCATCGGGCGGGGATATACCAGCTGCGTCGAAGGGTTTGAACACTTGACGCGGGAGCAGATGCTCGAAATGGGCGTCAACGATTCCCAGGTGCACGTCGATTTCATGATCGGTACGCCGGACCTGACGGTCACTGGCTGGAAGGACGGCAAAGCGACCCCGATCTTCGTCAACGGGGATTGGGCGATTTGAGAAAGGAAGGAAAACGTATGGAAACCTTGCGGGAGGACCTGCGGGAGCTGACGGACGCCGCGTCCGTGCTGCTCGACGACAGGCTGTACACGTTTGAAAGCTACCGTTCGCTGGTGCAGGCGGTGGCATACGCGAAGGTGGCGCTCGCGAACGGGGACGCCGAGGAGGAGACGCTGCGGGGCGCGTATACCGGGCTTTGCGAGGCGGTCGACGCGATGGAAGTGCGGGCGGACCCTGCGGAGGAGCAGCGCAAGAAAAACGAGAAGGACCTGCTTCGCAAGTCCCTGCCGCTTCTGCTCGGCGGGGCGGCGATCGGCGGGCTCTGGCTCGGGAAAAAGCTGTTCGGTCGGAAAAAACCGAAGCGTTCGGAGGAAAAATAGGAGGGCATCGCGATGAAACTCGGGTTACAGTTGTTTTCCGTCCGCGCAGACGCGGAGCGGGATCTTGCGGGGACGCTGCGGGAGGTCGCCGGAATGGGCTACGACGGCGTGGAGCTGGCGGGGCTGTACGGGAAGTCCCCGGAGGAAGTGCGGTCGCTCGCGAAGGACGCGGGGCTGGAGATCATCTCCGCCCACGTCGGGCTTGCCGAATTTCGGCAGGATCTGGCGGGGACCGTCGCGGCGTACCGCAGGATCGGCTGTCGGTACGTCGCCGTGCCGTACCTGATGCCGGAGGACCGCCCGAACGGGGCGAATTTCGCGCAGACGACGGCGGACATCGCCAAAATTGCGGCGGAATGCGAGAAACAGGGGTTGATCCTGCTCTACCACAACCACGATTTTGAGTTCGCCCGCCTGCCGGACGGACGCACGGCGCTCGAAGCGCTGTACGCCTGCGCGCCGGACACGCAGCTGCAGACGGAACTGGACGTCTGCTGGGCGACGCTGGTCGGCGAGGACCCGGCGGCGCTTCTGCGGAAGCAGGTCGGGCGTGCGCCGTTGGTACATCTGAAGGATTCGACCGGCGACCGCCCCGCCGAGCACTACGAGCAGATCGGTCTTACGCACCGCCCTGCGCCGAACGCGGGACCGTTCACCTTCCGTCCGGTCGGGAGCGGGAATGTGGACATTCCGGCGGTGGTTGCGGCGGCGAAGGAGGTCGGGACCTCGTGGGTCATCGTCGAACAGGACGAACCCGCCGACGGGCAGACCGCCCTCGATTCCGCCCGCCAGTCCGCGGAATATGTGAAGAAATTGCTGTAAAAAACAGGATGCACCCCAAAAGATATGGTTTGGGGTGCATTTTTTATGGGGAAGAAAAAAGACGGCGTTTCGCCGTCTTTTTTTGTTTACGATTTCGTTTCGGACGCTTTTTCCCGTTTTTTGCGGCGGAAGGACGCGGCGAGCGCCGAGAACAGCACCAGAAGCCCGCACAGGAGCAGGCAGATATAGAACGAGATCCCACGCGAGAGCAGTTCGACGCAGGTCGTATCCGGGATCAGGCAGTCGAAGCCGTCGAGGAACAGTCCGTCCGACACGCCGACCGCGCCCGGGATCGGCACCGCGTTCGAGCCGAGCACGACGAACCCCTGCGTGATCAGCACTTCCCGCGCAAGCAGCGCGCTCCCGCCGGTCGCGAGGAACACGCACAGCGTCACGCCGATGTTGCAGAAGCGCTGTAACAGGTTCAGCAGGAACACGCGGACCACGACCGATTTGCCCTTGCGGAACGCGCCGACGCAAGCCCGGTACTCCTCCGCCATTTGGTGCAGGGATTCCCGTTTGGTCTCCACGTTGCGAACCAAATGTAGCTTATGCAGCAGATTGAGCCCGAATCCGGCGATCCGCAGAATGATTTTCTCCTTCAAAATCAGCAGCAGAAGCCCGACGACGAACAGGGTCTGGATCAGAGCGCCGAGCAGAATGAGGATCCGTCCGGGCAGGGAAAACGAGAAGAACGCGCTCGGGCAGACCAGAAAGCACAGCGCCCCGACGACGAGCAGGGAAACCGTGTAGAGCATGACGTTGAGCAGCAGGGTCATGGTCGTGACCGCGCCGGGGATCTTATCCCGCAGCATCAGCACCGCGCTCGCCGGCTGTCCGCCGGTCGCGGACGGGGTGATGGCGGAAAAGTAGATGTCGGCGGCGGAGTAGACCGTGTTGCGCCAGAGCGACCGCTTATGTCCGAAAAAAGCGCACAAACGCCGCAGGCTGAGCGCCTCGAACAGGATGAACCCGAGCATACACAGGAACGCGCAGACGATCCAGAACGGATTGGCGTTGCGAAGCAGTTCGACCATTTTTTCCGGGGAGAAATCGTCGGAATTGCAGATGACCGTGTAGAGCGTCAGCCCGGCAAGCAACAGGAAAACCAGGAACCAGAGCACCCGGTGGGGACGTTTCCGCTTGCCGTGCGGCGTCTGCGGGGGTATTTCTTGCTGCATCGTCTGCACTTCCTTTCTGTTTGGGATGGGTTTGACGCCGTCAGGACGCGGGACGGTTCCGACGGAACAGGCGCTCCAGCGCCGGGTAGATACGCCCGGCGTTCAGGACGCGGGCGAGGAGGATGCCCGCCTCGGCGACGGCGACGCCGCCGACCACGTCCAACAGGACGTGCTGCTTGACGAGCAGGGTCGAGAAGAACACCGCGAGCGTGCCGAATAGGAAGGTCACGCGCCAAAAGACCGGGCGGCGCAGCCTGCGGAATCGGAAGGAGGCGCGCAGGACCACCCAGCTTTCCATGCAGTGAATGGACGGGAAAAGGTTATCCGGCGGATCGAGGTCGTAGACGATCCGGGTCAGCCGGTCGAACAGCGAATGCGCTTCCGACAGGTCCGGGCGGTTCGCCATGTACGTCGGGAGGAACAGGAAAAAGAGCAGGCAGAGCAGTTTTCCGATCAGTTCGCCGGAAAAAAGCTCGTAGCAGAGCGTTTTTTCCTCCCGGGCGATGAACAGGAAGCCGACGACCCAGAGCAGGTACGCGCCGAGATAGAAAAGGATCGCCCAGCTTTCAAACGGAATGAGGTCGTCGATCGGCAGGGACAGGTCGTAATGCTTCCAGCCGGAGGTGAGGATGCGGTTGCCGAAGTAGACCAGTATATTGAACAGCACGCTGCACAGGATCGGCAGGACGCCGTACAGCGGCAGGAAACGCAGGAAATATTTATCCTCCATGGAGAAGGCGGTCCCTTCTTTCCTCGTCAAAACAAAACGTCAAACGCAGTATAGCAGATTTCCCCCGGTTTGTCAAGACGGAGCGGCACAGAAAAACAAAAAACGGGAGCGCGTCGGCTCCCGTTTGTTTCCCAAAACTATTTCATCAGTTTGTCGTTGATACACTTCACGATGTTGCCGACCAACGCTTCGTCCGCCGGCTCGCCTTCGGACGCGTTGAGGATCGCGACGACGTACGGGCGGTCCGCCCAGACGATCGCGCCGTCGTTGCACACCGCGTTCTTCCCGAAATTGTCGCCGGATTTGTGGGAATACTTCTCTTCGCAGTTGTAGGCGATGGCACGGCTCCCGTCGAGCGCGTAGGCGCAGAAGGAAACGCGTTTGTTGTAGCCGTCGAGCAGATTTTGGATTTTTTGCAGGGCTTCCGCCGTTTCCGGGTCCTCCGGGTCGAGGTCGCCGTAGGTCAGCAGGGCGTCCTTTTCCGTCTGCGTGAGCGAATGGAGCTGCACCTTCGCGTCGTCCTCCGGGTTGACCGGGACTTCAAGTTCCCCGCCCGAAAAGACCGGGTCGGGATAGGAGACGAGCCCGGACGAAACGCCCGAAGTTTCCACCGCTCCGTATTTCACTGGCCGTTCAGCAGGAAATATTCGATCCCGTCCGCGACGGCACGGGCGAAAGCGTTCTGCCACGCTTCGTCCCGCAGGTTTTGCGCGTCCGTCGGGTTGGTCGCGTAGCCGGATTCGATCAGGACGGAGGGCATATCCGGGTACTTGTTGACCGCGAACGCCTCCTCCCAGTCCCACGCGATCTCGCGTTGGGCGGTCTGCGGGAAAGCCGCGGCAAGTCCCCGTGCGAGCGCGTCCGAAAGCGACGCGGACGGCTTGACGTAGGGGGTGTCCGTACAGCGGTAAAGCTCGAAGCCGGACAGGGCGGACGAATCGGCGTTGGCGTTGACGTGGATGGAGACGAACAGCGACGCGGGGACTTCCGCCCCGGCGGACAGCAGGTTCGCGCAGTAGGAGCGCTCGTAGATGTTGAACAGATCGTCCTCCGTCATGCCCTCCCGGAACGTGCGGACGGTCTCCGCCTGCTGTTCCGGGGTGCGGTGGCTGTACTGTCCGACCAGTCGCCGGAGGTAGCCGTCGAGGTCATAGGAGAGGGATTCGGCGAGGGCGTTCATCTCGGCGACGGTCGGGAACTTCTGCCCGTCGTGGGTCTGCAGGACGGTCACGCCGTCTGCCTCCAGCGCGGAGCGGACCTTGGAAACCAGTACCGGCGTGACGTCCTTTTCGCACAGCGTGCCGTCCGGGAAGGCGCAGCCGACGTCGCCGAAGCCGTGCCCGGGGTCCAGCACGACGGTCTTCCCGCGCAGGGCTTCCCGCAGGGTCGAGACGTCCGGCTCGGACGGATCGTCCTCCGCGAGCAGCGGATTTTCCGTCGGGGGACGCCAGATCAATTCGGAGGGGGTCAGGCTCTCGTCCTCCGACGAGGGGCGGGAGAGTCGGCATTGGGCGAGCAGCAGGGCGATGGCGCACAGCAGACCGAGCAAGAGTGCGAATTTTCCGGGGTGTTTCATAAGAGGGACTTCCTTTCCTGCCGGCGTGCGCCGGTCGTTTTTACGGGTCCAGTGTAGCACCCCGTCGGGCAGGAAGTCAGCAGGAAGTTGTCAAAAAGTTGTAAAAAGCCCGAACGTCGGCGAAAAACCGTCGTTCGGGCGAAAAAAGGGCAAGACCGTCAAAAATTCGGGTCGGTCCGCAGGCTGACGCCGAAGACGGTCACCGTCGTCGGGTCGCACAGCAGGGTCATCTCGCAGGACTTGAAGGAAAAGGTGAAGGAAACGTCGTTCCCGATCGACCGACAGGACACGGACCCGTTCAGGAACAGGTCGAACGCGTTGGCGTAATCCGCACCGACGCGCTCGCAGGCGCTCGCGTACTGCCACAGGAAGGTCGTGAACGGATTCTCCCCGTCCGGCTGGAGCGTCTGCGCCTGCGCGTACTTCCAAAGCGCGTCCGTGCCGCTCGCGACGACGTCGGGGGACGGGTCCGCGCCCTGTTCCGGGCGGAAGCTGAGGTAGCAGAGTTCCCGCTGCCCGTACGGGTCCTGCCGAACGGCAAGCGATAGCAGGTACCGCGTGGACGAAAGGACCGTCGCCTGCACGTTCTCCGCGGGATCCACCTCGTACACGTCCGCATACCGCAGGACGGTCACCGTCATGTCCCGGAAGCCGAAAAGGGACCGGTCCTCGTCCGCCAGGGCTTCCCCGCCTTGCCCATGCACGGCATAGAAACCGGTCGGTTCGGACGGGAGAAAGGCCGCGAGCAGCTCGGTCAGTTCCGCTTCCCCGGGTAGTTCCGTTTCCAGCGGAACGGTCATGGCGTGCCACGGGTAGAGGACGGGCGGCTCCTCCTCGGCGGGAGCGGAAATCGACATTTCATAGGAAACCGTGCCGCCGTCCCGCCCCGCGAGCAGGGACATCGCACCGCCGAACAGCAGCAGTGTCGTTCCCGTCGTCCGAAGCGGGGGCGGGACCCGAAAGGTCCGTTTGCGTTTCGCGTTTCGCACGGGTCAGCCCTCCTTTTTCTCCCGGATCGGCGCTTTGCGCCGCAGCGGGACGGTCAGCTGCACGGTCGTCCCCTTGCCGGGTTCGCTCGTGATGGTCATGGCGGCGTTGTGCAGTTTGACGATCTCGCTGCACAGCGTCAGCCCGAGCCCCGCACCGCCTTCCTTGCGGGAGCGGGATTTGTCCGCCATCCAGAACGCTTCGGTCGCCCGACGGACCTCCGCTTCGCTCATGCCGATGCCCTCGTCGACGACCGCGAGCAGCAGATTGCCGTCCTGCACGGTGTGGTAGAGCAGGATCTGCTGTCCGTCCGCCGACGCTTTCGCGGCGTTGTCGATCAGGTTGATCAGCAGGGTTTGGAACAACTGCCGATCGACGGAGATGGTCACGTCCTCCCCCACGAGCGTCAGGCGCAGGGAACGGCGGTCGAGGATCGGCTGCATCGCCGCACGGACCTCCTCGAGCAGTTCGGACAGCGGGCATTCGCGGAAATCCGGCGACGCGCCGTCCGCCGACGCGAGCGTCAGCAGTTTCGAGGAGAGCGCACGCATCCGCTTCGCCTCCTCCACGATGACCCCGGCGTATTCCAGCCGCTCGGACTCCGTGACGCTGCGCTTGATGCGCAGCAGGTCCGCCATGCAGAGGATGGAGGTCAGCGGGGTCTTCATCTCGTGCGCCATGCTGTCCGCGAAGCGTTTGCGGCTGTCCGCCGTTTCCTGCAGCAGGCGGGTCTGTTCGGCGGTCGCCTGCGCCATGGCGTTGACGCTGACGGTCAGTGCGCGCAGCTCCTGTCCGCCGCGTTCCGGCAGGCGAAGCTCCTGCGGACCGGTCGTCGATCTCCGCAGGGCGCGGTCGACCCCCGACAGCGGGCGAAGCAGCAGCGCGCACACCGCGCCCGCCGCCGCCGCGACCGCAAACGAACCGAGCAGAAGCGCCGTCAGCGCCCGGACGGACAGCGTTCGCCGGTTCTCATACAGCGGCGTGACGTCCCGCACGGAAAGGAACGCGTAAGGCTGCCCCC
>CANQVQ010000042.1 GCA_947627335.1 uncultured Clostridia bacterium
GGTCCCTGCCGTTCGGCGATTTGCTGGTGGATACGGAGAAAGGGATCGTGACGCGGGACGGGGCGGAAGTGCCGCTTTCCGCGCTGGAGTACCGGATCCTGCTGGTGTTCGCCAACAACCGGGGCAAACTGCTGACCCGGGCGCGACTGCTGGAGGAGATTTGGGACGTTTCCGGGGATTTCGTCAACGACAACACCCTGACCGTCTACATCAAACGCCTGCGGGAGAAAATCGAGCGGGACCCGCAGGAGCCGACGCTGATCCGCACCGTGCGGGGCATCGGCTACCGCAGCGGGGAATGAAGGCGGGCAGAGGCGGACTGCTCCGCAACCGCGAAGTGCGGCGGGAATTGGTCGCGTGGGGCGTCGTTTCGGCGGCGGTGTGCGCGGCGGGGTTTTTCGTGTCGCCGGCGTGCGGCGGATTCGCGGCGTGCGGCGCGGTGTGCGCGGGGGGCGTCCACGCGGTGTTTCTGCGCCGGCGGTATCGGGATCTGGCGGCGCTTTGCGGGTGTATCGACCGGGTCCTGCACGGGCAGGAGGACTTCCTGCTTTCCGACAACGAGGAGGGGGAACTCTCTATCCTCAAGAGTGAGATCCGCAAGATGACCGTGCGTCTGCGGGAGGCGGCGGACCTGCTGCGGCAGGATAAGCGACGGCTTTCGGACGCGATGGCGGACATCTCCCACCAGCTGCGCACGCCGCTGACCTCCATGCAGTTGACGCTTTCCCTGCTCGCGTCGGAATCCCTGCCGGACGAGCGGCGGCTGGCGCTGACCTACGAACTGCGGGAATCGCTGGAGCGGGTGGGTTGGCTGGTCGAAACGCTGCTGAAGCTCTCCGGCATCGACGCGGGGGCGATCTCCTTTTCGCCGGAACTGCGGACGGTCGCGGAATGGGTGCGGCGTGCGGTCGAGCCGTTCGCCGTCCCGATGGAACTGCGGGAACAGAAGCTGACCCTGCGGGTCGGGGAGGAGCGGTTTTTCGGGGACCTGCGCTGGTGCGCGGAGGCGCTGGAGAACCTGCTGAAGAACTGCGTCGAGCATACCCCGACGGGCGGAGAGATTTGCGTCGAATCGCAGGAAACGGCACTGTTCGTCGAACTGACCGTGCGGGACAGCGGTCCGGGGTTCGACCGGCGGGACCTGCCGCACCTGTTCGAGCGGTTCTATCGCGGAAGGAACGCCGCCGAGGGGAGCGCGGGCATCGGGCTGGCGTTCGCACGGGCGATCCTGGAGGCGCAGGGCGCGTCTTTGCGGGCGGAAAATGCGCCGGAGGGCGGTGCGCTGTTCCGCATTCGGTTCCCGAAGGGCGTCGTATAACGCTTTCGGGGGCGAACAAGGTCGCGGCGACGATCTGTCCGCCTATGGGGCGGGATCGATCGTTCGGGGCGTGACGATACCGTCGAACGGCTCGAAAACGGCGGGACGCGGCAATGCCCGCACTCCGTGAAAAAATTTTTCGACAAAAAAACGCGAAAAAATCACGCGTCGGTGACAGAAAAGTCAGCAAACTGTCACCGACGCGTCACTTTTCTGCGGTAAACTAAGGGCAGAAAACGGGCGCGAGGGCGCCGGGAAGGAAGGTCCGACGGTGGAGATTCTGCGGACGGAGCATTTGTCAAAGGTATACGGGGAGGGCGAAAACCGGGTGTGCGCGGTGGACGACCTGTCGTTTTCGCTGGAAAAGGGGGAGTTCGCCGCGTTGATAGGACCGTCGGGGTCGGGGAAGTCCACGCTTCTGCACCTGCTCGGCGGGGTGGACCGTCCGACGAGCGGGAAGGTGTTCGTGGGCGGGCAGGACGTGTACGCGCAGGACGAGAATAAGCTCGCCGTCTTTCGGCGCAGGCAGGTCGGGCTGATTTATCAGTTCTACAACCTCATTCCGGTGCTGAACGTGGTGGAAAACATGACCCTGCCGGTGCTGATGGACGGGCGGAAGGTCAACGAGGAACGGCTGCGGGAACTGCTTCGGACGCTCGGGCTGACCGACAAGCGGGACTGCCTGCCGAACCAGCTTTCGGGCGGACAGCAGCAGCGGGTGTCCATCGGGCGGGCGCTGATGAACGCGCCGGCGATCGTGCTGGCGGACGAGCCGACCGGGAATCTGGATTCGGCGAACAGCCGGGAGATCGTGGAATTGCTGCGGTATTCCAACCGTGCCTACGGGCAGACGCTCCTGCTTATCACGCACGACGAATCGATCGCCCTGCAGGCGGACCGCGTGCTGACCTTCGAGGACGGGCGCATCGTGCGGGACGAGAGGACGAGGTGAAAACGCGATGAACGTACTGCGAAAGTTTACCTGGAAGAGCCTGCTTCGCAACCCGGTGCGGACGCTCGTGACCGTGGCGGGCATCCTGCTGTCGGCGGCGTTGTTCACGGCGGTGGCGGTGGGGGCGTACAGCGGGCTTTGCTACCTGCGGAACGCGGAAATCGATTCGGTCGGGGCGTTCCACGCGTTCTACCCGCATCTGACCCCGGAACGGGCGGCGGAGGTCGCAAAGACGGACGGCGTCGATTCGGCGGCAGGCTGGCGGGAGGTCGGCTGGGCGGAATACGGCGGGGATAACCCGGACAAACCCTACCTGCTGGTGGAGGACATGGACCCGGACCTGCCGGACCTGCTGTCCATTCGGCTGACCGACGGTCGACTTCCGCAAGCGGACGGTGAACTGCTCCTGCCGACGGTCGTCGAAAGCTACGGCGGGAAACTGTTCGCGCTCGGCGACACGCTGACGCTGGACTTGCGGGAAACGCCGGACGGGGCGGTTCTGCAACAGAGGACCTACACGGTCGTCGGGTTCTACAAGCGGCTGAACCTGCTCGTCGAGGACTACGCTCTGCCGGGCTACACCGCCTTCACGGTCGGCGGCGGACGGGGGGACTGCACGGTGTTCTTCACGGTGGAGAAGCCGTCGCAATTCTATGCCTACATGATGTCGCACGCCCTCGACGCGAACTACGTCGTCCACCAGGACCTGCTTCGGTTCTCCGGCTCGTTCCGCACGGCGGACTTCACGCGGATCCTGTACTCGTTTGCGGGGATCCTGCTGTTCCTCGTCGCGCTCGGCTCGGTTTCGCTGATCTACAACGCGTTCTCCATCTCGGTCGGCGAGCGGACGCGGCAGTTCGGCATTCTCAAGTCGGTCGGCGCGACCAACCGGCAGATCCGTGCGAGCGTGCTGTGGGAGGCGTTCCTGCTGTGCGTGTTCGCCATTCCGCTCGGGCTGTTGGTCGGGTGCGTCGGCATCGGGCTGACCCTGCATTTCCTGCAGGGGGACTTCGCCCGGATCCTCGGGGATTACGCGTCGGTGCGGATGGAAACGGTCATACACCCGCTCGGGCTGCTGCTCGCGGCGGGACTGGGCGTCGTGACGACGCTGATCTCGGCGGCGATCCCCGCCCGACGTGCGATGAAGCAGAGCGCCATCGACGCGATCCGCCAATCCGGCGACGTGAAACTGCAAAAGCGGGACGTGCGCGCCATGCCGCTGACGGGAAAGCTGTTCGGGCTGGAGGGAATGCTGGCGGCGAAGAACTTCCGCCGGAGCCGCAAACGGTATCGCTCGGTCGTCCTGTCGCTGTGCCTGAGCGTCGTGCTGTTTTTGGGTGCGACGACCTTCTGCGCCTACCTGACGGATTCGATGGACGCGTTCGCGCCGGAGGACGGACCGGACCTGTCGTTCCAGTACCACCAAACGGACGGGAAGGAGGAACTGCTCCGCAAACTGCGCGAACTGGACGCGGTGGACGACGTCGTCTTTTCCACCTATCAGTTCGAATGGGCGCGGTTCGACGCGGACGCGCTGACGGACGAAACGCTGGAGACCAACCGCTCGCTGTATCTGACGGACGGCGCGGACCTGTATGTGCAGGTGCATTTCCTTTCGGACGACGCGTTCCGGGCGCTCTGCGCGAAGAATCGGCTGAACGCGGACGACTTCTTCGATGCGGACGCCCCGCGTGGGCTGTTCTGGAATCGGCAGGAGCGCTATGTGCAGGGGGAGGACGCGTTCGAGGAGATCCCGGTGCTTCGGGCGGACGCACTGCCGCAGACCGTGGAATTCTTGCTGGGATACCGCGAGAAGGAAGGGTACACCCCCTACGCGGACGGCATCGCGGAGCGGGACGGGGTGCGGTGGATCCCGTATTACCCGACCGACTACCTCGAGGGCTTCAACGCCGGGGCGCTGGACGAATCCAAGGCGGTCTGGGAGCCGGTGGCGGACGCGGAACGGCGGACGTCCCTGACGATCGGGGAATTCCTGAAGGAAACCGACTACTATATGCAATTCGGCTCGGCGCCGATGCTGTTCTACCCGAACGCGGTGCGGAACGCGGTGCTGGGGGACGACGCGGAACGGTACACCTTCTTCTACTTTAAGGCTGCCGCCTACGACAGGGCGGAGGAGGAGATCACGCGGCTCCTGCGGGCGGAGGGGATCGCGACGTATGTGAGCAATCACGCGGCGTCGTCTGCGTCGGAAAATGCGTTGGTGACGGTCATCGACGTGTTCTCCTACGGGTTCATCATTCTGATCTCCCTTATCGCCATGGCGAACGTGTTCAACACGGTCTCGACCAACATTTCCCTGCGGCGGCGGGAATTCGCGATGCTGCGCTCGGTCGGGATGTCGCGGAAGGGCTTCCGGCGCATGATGCACTATGAATGCCTGCTCTACGGGTTCCGGGGACTGCTGTACGGTCTGCCGCTCGCGTTCGTTCTCTGCTACGGGATCCATTCGCTGGTCCATATGGAAGGCAAATTCTACCTGCCGTGGGGAAACGTGGCGGTCGTGGTCGTCAGCGTGTTCGCCGTGGTGGCGGTCACGATGCTGTACGCGACGCGCCGTCTGCGGCGGGACAACCCGGTCGAAACCCTGCGGCAGGAGAACCTTTGAGCGAAAAAAGGATTGACAAACCGGGGAAAACATGGTAAAATCGGGGAAACAAGGGGTGTGATGTAGAGATGGAACTGTTTCTCCGAATCTTAGCGATTTCGGTAGGCGTGCTGGGCGCGCTCGCGGCGCTGCTGTTCGCGGTCAGGGGACGGCGGAAGCAGGCGATCGCGGCGGGGGTCGCCGCCGTTCTGCTGTGCGGCGGGGCGGTCGCGTGGCTGCTGCTTGCCGGTCGGGAAGCGGAGGAGACGCCGGAGGTCGGGACCGTGACGGTCACCATCGACGCGTCCGCCGCGCTGGCGTACGGCGGGGACGCGGTGGAGGCGCTGGAGTTTCCCGCGGACGGGCGGCTGCTTTCGGAAGCCGAAGTCCCGCTGCGGGAGGGCGACAGCGTGCTTTCCCTGCTCCGACGGACCGCCGAACGGGAAGGGCTGCTGCTTGCGTTCGACGGGGAATACCTCGTCGGCATCGACGGACTGACCGCGTTCCTCTGCGGGAACGAGTCCGGCTGGACCTTCACGGTCAACGGCGAACAGCCGACCGCGTCGGCGGCGGACGTTTCGCTTTCGCCGGGCGACGCCGTCGTCTGGACCTACATCACCTCCTATGACTTTTTCGGATAGAAAGGATCTTCCTCATGGCAGTTTGCAGTTTTGCTAAAATCCCGCTTCGCGGGTGTTTCACCCCGCGTTGGCCGTTCGCGACCGAGCTGTACGGTCGGTTCTTTTACCTCCGCTCCGGGGAGGAGCAGGCGTTGTTCTGCGCGTTCGATTCGCTGAACACCTGGGCGAGCGACACACGGCGGTTCCGTGCGGAGGTGTCCGCCGCCTGCGGCATCCCGGAAAAGAGCATCGTTTACCACGAACTGCAGTGCCACGCCGCACCCGGCTCCGGGTCGATGCACGAGGGGATGGACGGCGTCATCGAGCGGACGGTCGCGGCGGTGCGGGAGATGATGCGGAACGCGGTCCCGTTCACCTGCGAGGTGACGGAGGCGTACTTCGGCACGGACTGCAGTTTCAACCGCGAGCAGTACGTCGAAGGGCTGGGCGGCGTGACCGTCTGGACCGGCATGGGGTTCGACGGCGACGGGCGCCCCTGCACGGCGAACGAGGACATCATGCTGCTGCGGGATTACCGTCCGCACATCGTCGAAAAGCCGGTCTACTTCGACAACCCGAACGACCCGCTCGCCTACCTGTTCGTCTTTCGCGGGGAGGACGGGCGGACGCTCGGCACTGTGTCGCGGTTTGCGGCGCATCCGGACGTCGGGGTGCTGTTTGAGCTTCGCCCGGTGCAGGGCAAGGCGCAGATGTATCGCTACGACTTCGACTGGACGGGCTACCTGTCCGAACGGCTGGAGCGGGATCTCGGCGGACTGTCCGTCTACCTCAACGGTCCGTGCGCCGACCTTTCGACCAAGAAGGGGTACGACGGGATCGACGACTTCGAGGCGAGCGACGCGGAGTGCCGCCGGTTGGGCAACTGGTTCGCCGACAAATTGGAGCTTTCCTACCGCGAGACGAAGCGGGTGCTGACGGATACGGACTTCCTGCGGACCGAGACCTTCACGGCGGTCCTGCCGATGCGGGAGGATATGCCCCGCACGCTCGAGGAGGCGCGACACGGGCAGGACGAACTGCTGAGAGATGCGCAAAAGGCGTTCGAGCAGGCCAAGGCGGACCCGACGCGCACCC
This sequence comes from uncultured Clostridia bacterium, assembly GCA_947627335.1. GTDB lineage: Bacteria > Bacillota > Clostridia > Oscillospirales > CAG-382 > Coliplasma. The sequence goes on from CANQVQ010000042.1 coordinate 6,594, forward strand.
CCGCGCAGGTCAAGCGGACGATCGACGACTACTACAAAGCGATCTACAACGGACCCATGGCGTACGACATCTGCGGGTTCGACGACGAAACGCTCGCCAAGCGGGAGGTCACGGTCGAGATCCCCTGCGTGCGGTTCGCGGACTACCTGTTCGTCGGGGTGCCGGGCGAGAGTTTGACCGAGCTGTCGATGTGGCTTCGGGCGGTCTGCACCGGGTCGAAAACCATTCCGCTCGACCAGTGCGACGGCTACTACAGCTATATGGCGACCCCGCGTTCGCTGACGCTGGGCGGCTACACCTACTGGTGCAGTTGGACCACGCGGGAGTCCATTCCCGCTTTGCAGAAGCAGCTCCAGCCGAAACTACGCGCCTTTTTGGATTTGTCGAAATAACCAATTTCGCGTAGGCTGAATTGGCGTGTATGCTGAATTTATAGTTATAATATACAAAAATAAAGAAACGAATTTGTAAAATACGTCAATTTTCCCTCTTGACTTTTCGGCGGAAATCTGCTATCCTGTAGATGCTCCGAAAGGGGAGCAAAAGGAGGGAATGCAGATGAAAAGTGTCAAGAGCATTCAGCAGTCCTGTGGGTATCAGTACCGAGTGGTGCTGGATACGGTCAGCGACGTCAACGAGTTCAACAGGATCGCCCATTCCTGCCCGGGTGAGGTCTATCTGGTCGGGGAGAATATGAAAATCAACGCGAAGAGCCTGCTCGGTGCGCACATGGCGCATGTGGCGTGGGACGTGCTTTATGTGGAAGCGGATTTTGACTGCTACCACAAGTTTGAACGGTTCATCGTCTGACAACGGGAATCGGAAGGGCGGAAGGCGGACGAAATCGTTCGGCTTCCGCTTTTCATTATCGTGACAAACACGATTACGGCGTTACGTCCGCCTGCGGGGCGGGTTTTATTTCCCGACAGAGGGTTTTTCGGACCGATGTGTCCGCTTTCCGCTTTTTTCGTTACTTTTCCGGGAAATGACTTGACAAACCGGTAAAAAACGGGTATCATAGAATGGAAACCAAAAGGGACGGACGGTGCGATGGAAGAAGTCGGGGTGTATCGGGAATCGGACGGGACGGCGTTTCCGCGCCGCCCGGTCGCGGTCGCGATCGGTATGTTCGACGGGGTCCATATCGCCCACCGGGCGCTCCTGCGATGCCTGTGTGCGCTCGCATCGACCTGCGGGGCGGCGCCGGTCGTGTTCACGTTTTCGGAAAATCCGAAGCGGGCGCAGGCGCTCTCCGACGAAGCCGAACGGCTGGAGCTGTTCTCGTCGCTCGGCGTATCCGGGACGTATATCGCCGATTACGGCGCTTTGCGGGGGCTTTCCTGCGCGGAATTTGCGCGGAGGTACCTGCGGGAGCGGCTGGATTGCCGCGCCGTCGCGGTCGGGAGCGATTTTCGGTTCGGGAAGGACCGCGCCGGGGACTGCGAAACCATGCGCTCGCTGTTTCCGCGCACGGAGGTCCTGCCGCCGGTCCTGCTGGACGGCGTGAAGGTCTCTTCGACCGAGATCCGCAGGCGGCTGCTCTGCGGGGACGTCGAAGGGGCGGGGGAAATGCTCGGTCGCCCGTACGGGTTTTGCCTGCCGGTGCGCCGGGGGCGTTCGCTTGCGCGGGAGCTGGGATTCCCGACGCTCAATCAGAGCCCGCCGGCGGGGCGGGTCCTGCCCCGGTTCGGGGTGTATGAAACGGAAGTCTTTTTTGGCGGTGGGCATTACCGCGGGGTGACGAACGTCGGGATCAAGCCGACGGTCACGTCCGACGGTCTGCCGCTGTTGGAAACGCACCTGCTCGGCTACGGCGGGGGCGAACTGTATGGGGAAACCGTGCGCGTGTCCTTCCTGCGGATGCTGCGGGAGGAGCGGCGGTTTGAAACGGTGGAAGCGCTGCGGGCGCAGATGGCGCGGGATGTCCGTGCGGTCGCATCCGCGAAGGAGGGACGGAATGCGCAAGAAAACGCGTAGAAATATACGGGCGACGGCGGTCCTTCTGCTGTTCGTCTGCCTGCTTTCGGTACTTCCGGCGGAAGTTTCCGCGACCGGGGAGCAGTCCACAGCCCCGACGCTCGTCAACGCGACGGCGGCTTACTGCGTCGATACGGCGCAGGTGTTGACCAGCACACGCGGGGACGAGACGTTCGCGCCCGGCGTGCTGACCAAGCTCGCGTCGCTGATGACGGCGCGGGACCTTCTGAATGACTGCGATGTGCCGCTGGACCGGGAGATCACCGTCAAGCAGGCGTGGGTGCAGGGGAAGTACGCGGTCGGCGACCGCAGCTCGCCCTACCTCGGTCTGGCGGAAGGGGAGACCTATTCGCTGGAATACCTGTTCGCCACGTCGCTGGTCGCAAACGCCAACGACGCGTGCGCCTGCCTCGTGCATTACTGCGCCGAAACGCTGATGTCCGTTTCTCCGGCGGAAGCCGAAAGCGAATTCCTCAAGCGTATGAACGACAACGCAAAGGAACTCGGGCTGGAGCATACGGTCTTCGGCGACACGATCGGCTACGGCGGGAGCGGGACGACGACGGTCACGGACGCCGTCCGGCTGGCTGCCGCGTTCTACCGCCGCAACGACCTCGTGGAGCTTTCCAACCGCGAGTCCTACGGGTCGATCCACAATAAGAACTACCTCAAGTCCTCGTTCGTCGTGGACGGGTACCTGCTGGAGGACGCGGTTGGTCTGATCGCGGGGCAGGCGACGGATGCGGGGAATTACTGCGTCCTGACCGCTTGCGAGAAGGACGGCATCGCGTACGTTTTCGCCGTCATGGGCGCACCGGGCGCACAGGTGGACGGCGGGAGGACCTGGTTCGACCCCGGCAACGCCTACGAGGATATGCTGAAAATGGTCCCGTATGTGCTCGGGCACTATGCGCTGAAGTCCATCTGCGACACGATCGAGCCGATCGTCGAACTGCGCACGGGCGAGGGCGCGGAAACGGATTACCTGATGCTGATCCCCGCCGAGGCGGTCGAGCTGATGGTCCCGAACGGCGACGACCACCCGATCACGAAGCAGATCACGTTCGATTCGGAAAAGATCTACGAGAGCGAATTCAATGGCACGAACCACCCCACGATCGATCCGCCGGTCAAGCAGGGGGACGTGCTGGGAAGCGTTTCGTTCCTGCAGGACGGGGAAGTGATCGCGACGGTGGACCTGGTCGCACGGGATTCGATCAATACGGACGCGTTCAAGAGCGTGATCGCCGGTCTCGGGGATTTCCTGTTCGACGGGGCGATGGGGAAGCTGCTGCGCATCGTGTTCGCGATCATCGCGGTGTGGATTTTGATCACGATCGTGGTGCTGATCGTCCGTGCCGTCATGTGGTTCCGCCGTCGGGAGAAAGAAAAACGCAAGAGAAAGCCTAAGAATGTGAACAAATCGTGAATTTTTGCAAAAAAGGGAAAAATCCTCTTGCAATCCGTTCGCGAATGTGCTATACTGCTTATGCTTGCGCGGTGTGACCGCGTGAATGTCGGAAAGGAATGGAAAAAGATATGACGATCCTGCAATATATCATCGGTTCTGTGATTCTGGTGCTGGCGGTGGTGCTGATTTTCATGATCACGCGTCAGCAGGGCAAGCGCAAGGGGTTGGAAAACGTCATCAGCGGCAACTCCTCGACGAACTCCTACCTCAACAAGACGGAAGCCGCCAAGAAGGGTAAAAAGTTCGAGAAATGGACGGTGTATTGCTCCATCGTTTTCGTCGTGCTGGTCATCGCTCTGTACACGGTCACGTCGCTTGCGAAACGGTCGCCCAACGATACGACCTCCGATACGTCCGCCGAAACGTCGTCCGTCGCGTCCGAAACGCAGGAATAAGGCGAAAAGTGCATGAAAAACGTCCCGGTTTCGGGACGTTTTTTGCGTTTGGCGACGGGTTAGGACGCCGAACGGGTTTTGCGATGGGGGCGAAAGCCCCCGCTTTTCATTCGCGTCCCGCGGTTTGGCGCTTTCGGTGCGTTTCGGTAGAATCGACGTTTTCGGGGGGCAAAGCGATCTTGTCGGGGGCAAAAGACCGCCCGACCGGCGAACACGTCGCCGTGACCGTGCCCCCCGAAGCGTATTACCTGTCCACCTCGGTGATCAGCGTGACGATGACCGGCTTGCGACGGGTCTTTTGGAAGATGATGTTGAACATATCGTCCTTCAGGCGGGCGCCGAGGGCGGTCGGGTCGGTCAGACCGCGGTCGAGCGATTTCTGCAGCAGCTTGCGCGCCATGTCCGCGAGGTAGCGGAGCAGTTCTTCGCTCTCCTTGACGTAGACGAACCCACGGGTGACGATCTCCGGTCCGAACGACAGCTCGCCTTCGCGGTCGATGCCCGCCGTGAGGAACACGACGCCGCTTTCGGACAGGTTGGTGCGGTCGCGCAGGACCGCCGATTCCACGCCGTCTCCGCCGCCGCTGTCGATCATGACCGTACCCGCTTCGACCGTCCCCGCCTCGTGGATCCCGTTGCGGTCCAGTTCGATGATGCGGCCGGCTTCCGGCAGGAGGACGTTCTTGGACTTCATGCCGAGTTCCTTGGCGAGGTTCGCGTGGGCGACGAGGTGCTTGTATTCGCCGTGCAGCGGGACGAAGCAGTCCGCGTGCACGAGGCTGTGCAGCAGCTTGAGTTCCTCCCGGCAGGCGTGCCCGGAAACGTGTACGTCGTCCGTGCGGTCGGTGATGACCGACACATTGCGCTTGTACAGCTCGTTGATGATGGTCGTGACCAGTTTCTCGTTGCCGGGGATGCAGGAGGCGGACAGCACGACGAGGTCGGTCGGACCGAGCGACACCATCGGGTGCGCCCCGAACGCCATGCGGTAGAGCGCACTCATAGGCTCGCCCTGGCTGCCGGTCGTGATGATCGCGATCTTTTCGGGGGGATAATGCTTGCAGTCGGCGAGGTCGATGACCAGCCCTTCGGAGATCGTGATATACCCCAATTCCTGCGCCGCACGCAGGACGTTCTGCAGGCTCCGCCCGGTCAGGGCGACCTTGCGTCCGCAGCGGGCGCACGCCTCGAGGATCTGCTGGACGCGGTGGACGTTCGAGGAGAAGGTGGCGATGACCACCCGCCGCTGATCGTCGTTGAAGATGCGGTCGAAGGACGCGGTCAGCGTGCTTTCGCTCGGCGTATAGCCGGGTCGTTCGGCGTTCGTGGAGTCGCACAGCAGCAGCCGGACCCCCTGCTTGCCGAGTTCGGCGAAGCGACCGAGGTCGATCGGCGTCGTGCCGATGGGGGTGAAGTCGATCTTGAAGTCCCCGGTGTGAATGATGCGCCCGCAGGGGGTCGTGATGCAGAGCGCGACCGCGTCGGGCATGGAATGGTTGACGTGGATGAATTCGACGTCGAACGCGCCGAGCGTGATGACCTCGCCCGCACGGACCTCGTACAGGTCGTCGGTGCGGATGTTGTGCTCGTTGAGCTTGCCGTCGAGGATCCCGAGCGTCAGGCGGGTGCCGTACACGTCGCACTTGACCTTCTTGAGCAGGTAGGGGACCGCACCGATGTGGTCCTCGTGTCCGTGGGTCAGGATCAGACCGCGCAGCCTTTGCGCGTTGCGCTGGAGGTAGGTGAAGTCCGGGGTGACGACGTCGACGCCGGGCATATCCTCCTTCGGGAAGGAGATGCCGCAGTCGACGACGATGATGTCCTCCCCGTACTCGAACGCGGTGATGTTCATGCCGATGCCGTCCACGCCGCCGAGCGGAATGATCCGAACGGGGGCGGAAGCGGCGGGGGCGCTCCGAACGCTGTGTCCGCGCCGTGCGGGCGGGACGGCGGTCTTGGGTTCGCCGGCGGAAGCGGCTTTGCCGTTCCGACGGTTGGCGGTCGCCGGGTCGGCGACGGGTGCTTTCCGGGATTTCGCGTTCTCATTCCGCGAGGGTTCCCGGTCGATTTTCTTTCTCATAGTACTCCTTTGCTTTGCTTGGTTTTGGGTTTATCTTTTCCCGCGGAAGGCGCGCTTTCGCGGTACGGAACGAATGTAGCGGCGTCGGCGGTCCGACAGACCAACTATTCTATGATACGCTATTTTTTCGGTTTTGTCAAGAGGGGAAGCCCATATTTTTCGGCTCGACAAATTCCCAAAGGAAATTCCACGGCGAAATCCCCTTTGGGAATTCGATTTTTGAACGACGGGAACGGACGTTACGGGTGCATGAAGAGCTGGACCCAGTAGCATCTCCCGTTCGGAGCGACCGCTTTGGCGACGCCGATTTCGGTGAAACGCGCATCGAGAATGTTGGCACGGTGCCCGGGAGAGTTCATCCAGCCGTCCATGACGTCCGCCGGGGTGACAAATCGGTAAGCGATGTTCTCGCCGACGGCGGTGAAGAACACGCCGAACCGTTCGAGCAGATCCGCCGGCGAACCGTAGGTCGGGGAGATGTGGTCGAAGTAGTCGTTGACGATCATATCCTGCGCTTTCCGCAGGGCGAGGTCGCAGAGCGTGTCGGACAGGGTCAGGGCTTCCTTGCCGTCCGCCGCACGGTTCTCGTTGACCAGTCGGAGGACCTCCTCCGCGTCGGTTTTGGGCGGTTCGACCTGCCCGCCGCCGACGAGCTGGAAGGTGCCGAGGACGGCACGCTTGAGGAACAGATAGTCCGAGGAATCGATCTTGCCGTCCTGCGACACGTCGGCGTTCCGCCGTTGGGCGTCGTCGAGTTGGAAGGTGCCGAGGACGGCACGCTTGAGGATCATATAGTCCGCAGCGTCGATTTCGCCGTCGTTCGTCAGGTCGCCGAGCGTCCCGGGCTCGCCGGACGCGCTCGCCGGAAGGACCGCGAAGCAGGCGGACAGCAGAAGGACCGCCGCGAGCGTCAAAAGAAGGGGTTTTCTGGTTCTTTTCATCGTAAAATTCTCCTTATCGAATACTTTTTTCTACGGTTAGTATGGACGGAACGGCGCACGCTTCTTCCGCGAGAAAATCTGGCAGAAAAAAGTCGCCGAACTTTCGGAACGCGGATTGACAGGACCGGAAAAACGTGCTATACTGAAAAAAGGAATGTTTCCGGAAAAATTTGCAAAACGGGGGACGGACATGGCACAGACACAGGTCTTTGGAAGAACCGTGCGGTACGAATGCCGGGGCGAAGAGCGGGACAGGTCTACCGTCGCCCTGTTCCTGCACGGCTGGGGCGCGTCCGGCGGACTGTTCGGGCGGATGCTCGACGTCGTCGGGGAGCGGTATTTCGTGCTTGCGCCGGACCTGCCGGGTTTCGGCGGGAGCGAGGAGCCGTCCGAGCCGTGGGACGTCGATGGGTTCGTGCGGTTCGTGCTGACGTTTTTGGAGCCGTTCGCTCCGAAAAAGGCGGTGCTGTTCGGGCATTCCTTCGGCGGGCGGATCTGCCTGAAGCTGGGCGCACGGACGGACCTGCCGTTTTCGGTGGAAAAAATGGTGCTGTTCGACGCCGCCGGGATCCTCCCGAAGCGGGGGCTTTCCTATC
>CANQVQ010000043.1 GCA_947627335.1 uncultured Clostridia bacterium
TTTTTCCGTGCTCCATTCCGAAGCGAGCGTAAATCTTATGAAAGGGTATGATATGGGGGTAACTATATCATACAAGTTGCAACAATGTATGACCCAAACACCTTTCTCGGGCAGCGGGTACATTATGAATGGATAGATCGTATTGTCAAAAATTAAAAAATAGTTGAGGTGTCTTAGTTTGATGTCTACTCAAAAAACAGAACCGTTAACAAACAGAACAGCACTTGTGATTTTGGGAATAGCGCTAGCTATTATTTTATTATTCTGTTTCTCAAATGGTATAAGTGGAAATGATTTCTGGTGGCATATTAAGGTTGGAGAATTTATTGTAGAGGAGCATTCTGTTCCAACGTCAGATATTTTTTCGTGGTATGGTCAGTCAAAAGCCATAAGCTGGACTCCACATGAATGGTTGTCGGATGTTTTTTTCTATTTTCTTTTTGCGACAAGCGGAGAAATAGGGATTTATATATTTTCCATTTGTTGTGCTGCGCTTATGATATTTCTTCTTGTTTGGCAGTGTAGAAAAGCGATCGCCCATAATTTTTTGGTTGGCGGATTATTTTTTTCATTATTTGCAGTCTTAACAAGGTTGTTCTTCTACGGCAGACCTCATATATTTAGTTTCTTTTTTCTTTTTATAGAATTGAAAATCCTGTATGGATTTTTAGAAAATGAAGACTCTAAGGCGATTTTTGCGTTGCCGTTAATCGCAGCGTTATGGAGCAATTTGCATGGCGGATCATCGAATTTGAGCTATATACTATGCGTTGCCTTCTTTGCTGTGGGTTTGCTCAATATACATATCGGAAAAATCGAGGCACATCACCTGACTAAAAGGGGAGCGATACGACTTACTATAGTCTCGCTTCTTTGCGTTTTGGGGATTTTCTTAAATCCGATTGGGAAGGATGTATTTATCTATCCGTACGTAAGCTTTGGGGATACACTAAATATGGCAGTAATCAGTGAATGGCATGCACCAGATGCAAAAATACTTGGCAATTTAATTTTGTACTTTGTTCCTATTGGCATAATAACATTCTGTATGTTTTCCTCTGAACGAAAGTACAAAATGATAGATATGGCAGTTATGTGTATATTCCTTTTGCTATTTTTTAGGAGTGTCAGATTTATTATTATGTGGTATATTTCTGCTGCGTTTTATTCTGTTGACTATTGGCCGGAATGTAGAGTTAAGGAAATTAAAGGAGTGTTGGAAAAAGCTGCAATTGTAATCTTATTTATTATATTCCTTATTCCCATCGGTACAAGCGTGAAAAACCTATTGAACACGGTCAAAAGCAACAATATAATATCAAGAACATTAAGTGATGATGCAATCAATTTTGTAATTACAGAGGATCCTCAAAGACTTTTTAATGATTATAATGTCGGAGAGGCATTGATCTACAATGGTATTTCTGTGTTTTTTGATGCAAGAGCAGACCTGTATTCTGCTGAACACATTATGGAGGACGGTGTTAGTTTGCTTTTTTTAGAACAAGCAAATGCCAACTCCGAGGCGAAAAATGTTGATATAGAATCATTGATAGACTATTACGGCTTTGACGGAATGATCCTGCTGAAAAGCAGACCGCTATATGCTTATTTGCAGAGTCATCCTACTAAATATAGGCTTCTTTTCGAAGATGAATCAGTTGGTTATTTTAAGGTTGAAGATTAGAACAGGAAAGGCGAGGAATAGACACAGTTTCGCGGTTTGCCGTTCTATGGTATTGTGAGTAAGATATTTTAACTCTTCCATGCTTAGAACTTGGGGGGGCGAGTCTTGACGGATCTTTAGGATAGATGTATAATATCAAAAGAAGAAGTGCTTGTTGCTATGGGGAGCTTGGATTTGGCATGGGATATAATCGAAAAGGCACGTGTTCCAAATGAGGATTTTCTTGTGATTTGTGCGTCTCGTGATCAATGCTATTAAAATGCTTTGGAGGGAGATCGAATACGATCACGCGGATTATCGACCAATGAGCAACAGGACGCTGAAGTCGCGGCCTACAAAAGAAATTTAGTAGATATAAAGCAAGGAGGTTTCTTCCATGCCGCTGCAGATCATTCGCAACGACATCACAAAACTGACCTGCGACGCGATCGTCAACGCGGCGAACCCCACCCTGCTCGGCGGTGGCGGCGTGGACGGTGCGATCCATAAAGCCGCAGGGAGCGGACTGCTGACCGAATGCAGGAAGCTGGGCGGCTGCGAAGTCGGGCAGGCGAAGATCACGGGCGGGTACAAACTCCCGTGCAGGTATGTGATCCACACGGTCGGTCCGAAATGGAACGGCGGACAGAACGGCGAACGGGAGCTGCTGGAGAGCTGCTACCGGGAGTCGCTTCGCCTTGCGCTGGCGCACGGCTGCCGGTCGGTCGCGTTCCCGCTGATCGCCTCGGGCGTGTACGGCTACCCGAAGGAGCAGGCGCTCAAGGTCGCGGTGGACTGCATCACGGGATTTCTGATCGAACACGATATGCTGGTCTACCTCGTCGTGTTCGACAAATCGTCGTTCCAGATCGGCGAAAAGCTGTTTACGGACATTGCCGCTTTCATCGACGACAGGTACGTCGATACGCATTCTATCTCCCGCCGGACCCAGCGGGACGCGTGGGGCGAGAGCGCCGTTTTGGGTGCGACGGGGGTCTCCGAAACGGATCAGGCGGCGATTTCGCCGAATGTGCTTCATGGCGGCGCCAGAGCCCAGACGACCCGTTCGGCGCAGACGCCGACGCTTTCTCTGGAGGACCTGCTGAAACGCGAGGACGAGAGCTTTTCGCAGGCGCTGCTGCGGAAAATCGACGAAAAAGGCATGACCGACAGTGCGTGCTACAAAAAGGCGAACGTGGATCGAAAGCTGTTCTCCAAAATTCGCAGCGACGTCCACTACCACCCCAGCAAGACGACGGCGATCGCCTTCGCCATCGCGTTGGAGCTGAGCCTGGACGAGACGAAGGACCTGCTGCGCAAGGCCGGCTTCGCCCTCTCCCGCAGCAGCAAGTTCGACATTATTATTGAATATTTTATCGCCAACGGCAACTACAACGTGTTCGAGATCAACGAAGCGCTGTTCGCGTTCGACCAGGCGCTGCTGGGCGTTTGAATTGTCGCTTTTCAAGCGACCAATCCCTCCGAAAAATCCGTATCATAAAGGTACACGGTCGGAACGGACGGCGTCCGCGACCGAAGATTTGAACGGAGGGATTTTGCAAATGAAGAGCAGACAGAAAACCGAAAAGAGAAGCAGGAACGAAAAGAAAAACAACACGACGGAACTGGTGTTCATCCTCGACCGCAGCGGGTCCATGGCGGGGCTGGAGAGCGACACCATCGGCGGGTTCAACGCGCTGATCGAGAAGCAGCGCAGGGAGGACGGCGAATGTTTCGTCTCCACGGTCCTCTTTGACAACGTCAGCGAGGTGCTGCACGACCGCATTCCGCTGAAGGACGTGCCGAAAATGACCGAGGCGGACTACGCCGTCCGCGGCTGCACGGCGCTGATCGGCGCGATCGGCGGTGCGGTCCACCACATCGGGAACATTCATAAATATGCACGCCCGGAGGACGTCCCGGCGCACACCGTGTTCGTCATCACGACCGACGGACTGGAGAACGCCAGTCACCGCTATTCGAGCGGCGAAGTGAAAAAGATGATCGAGCGGGAAAAGGAGCGGCACGGCTGGGAGTTCCTCTTTATCGGCGCGAACATCGACGCGGTGGAGACCGCGAAGCACATCGGCATCGGGCGCGACCGGGCGGTCAACTACCGCGCCGACAAACAGGGCACGCGGGTGCTGTACGAAACGGTGTCCGCAACCATCGGACTGCAGCGTCGCGAAGGGGTCATCAACGCCGACTGGGGCAGGACCATCGAAGACGACAACAACGGCAGGAAGTGAGTATAGCTTATGAATAGAAGTGATTTTGTTGCGGCATTTCAGGACACTGTCGCCTTTTCCGGATCAAAGATATGTTTGCAAAAAAATTGGCTGTGTCTGAAAATCTCTTGCAGTAATCGGGAAAAAAGTGCGTCACGGGTCACAAAATGCCGAAGAAACCGGTGCGCCGGTTCGTGGAGAGACGGAAAGGGGATCGGGTCGCATGAAAACACTTAAAATTGCTCTGCTGCAGATCGCACCATGCGGTTGCTTGCAGGAAAATTTGCAAAAAGGTCTCGCCGCCTGCAGGGAGGCGAAGCGGAAGGGCGCAGAGATCGCCCTGTTCCCCGAAATGTGGAGCAACGGCTACCGCATTTACGACCGCCCGGTTGCCGACTGGCAGGCGGAGGCGATCCCTGCGGACGGTGAATTTGTCCGGGCGTTCGGGGAGCTGGCAAAGCAACTGGAGCTGGCTATCGGGATCACGCTGCTGGAGGACTACCGTCCGGCACCGCGTAACACCGTGATTTTGTTTGACCGGCACGGGCGGAAGGCGCTGACTTACGCGAAGGTCCACACCTGCGATTTTGACGTGGAGCGCAATCTGACGCCGGGCGAGGATTTTTACGTCACGGAACTGGATACCGCTTGCGGCGTCGTGCAGGTCGGCGCCATGATCTGCTACGACCGGGAATTCCCCGAAAGCGCACGGATATTGATGTTGAAGGGTGCGGAGCTGATTTTGGCGCCCAACGCCTGTCCTATGGAGATCAACCGGCTTTCCCAGCTTCGCGCAAGGGCATATGAGAACATGACGGCAATCGCCACCTGCAATTACCCGGACGGCGTGCCGGACTGCAACGGCGGTTCCACCGTATTTGACGGCGTCGCCTATCTGCCGGGGCTGACCGGCTCGCGGGACACCTGCGTCTTGCAGGCGGACGGGCGGGAGGGCGTTTATGTCGCCGAACTGGATCTGGAGCAACTGCGCCGTTACCGGGAAACGGAAGTGCACGGAAACGCCTACCGCCACCCGAAAAAATACGCGATACTGACCGAATCGGATGTCCGTTACCCGTTCGTTCGGTCGGACCGCCGACCGTGACGTATTTCGTCGGTGAAACGGCAAACTTTCACCCGGACGGGAACATATCCCGGTGCAGTAAGCGAAAAGAGAGGAATGGCACACCTTCCATATGTAAACAAAGTGTGAATTTTCAGAAAAAGATGTTGCAAAACAGACAGAAAGAATTTATAATGAAGAAAAGAATATAGATACATCGTGAATGGACAAAAACGAAAACAACCATAGAAACAGCAAAGGAGATTTACGTATGTATTGCCAAAAATGCGGCAGCGAAGTTTCTCCCGGCGAGAAATTTTGCAGCAAGTGCGGAGCGCCCATCGAATACGATGCGCAGCCCACGGCGCAGACGCAACAGCCCACGTCGCAGACGCAGCGACCCAAGGCGCAGGCGCCGGGGAAACAAACCATAACGCTGACCATTCCGAGGCAGCTTCGTTCTCCGCTCGGGATCATGTATGCCGTCGCGGCCCTGCTGCATCTTTTGCAGTTGATCTTCTGGAATGTCAATACGTACAGCTATGGCAGCAAGGCGTCTCGTACGACTGCGTACGTCTTGAAGAGCAGCGGGAGCTCGCTTTCGTTCGCTACGGTATTCTTTATCATTCTGACCACCGTTTCCATTCTGCTCTGCGTCGCTCCGCTTCTCCAGAACACGGTCGGCAAGCCCCGGAAGATGATCGTCCCGCTTGCCTCCTGCGCTTGGACGTTCATTTGGACGATCGTCGCGTTGAATAGTGATTTCTGGATCTCTTTCTCCTTCTTCGGTTGGCTGTTCGCCATTATCACGGTTCTGACGATCCTTCTCGAGGTCTTCATCCTGCTTTTGAGCAACAAGATCTTGACTCTCTCTGCGAATTTGACCTGAAACGAATCCATAAAACGATCGGGGGACGGTTGACCGTCCCCCGTTTTTCCGAAAACGGGGAGGGGGATCGATGGGACGGTTCAAAACACTCGGAAACCTGTTCGGGACGTTTCTCAAACTCGGCTGCTTCACCTTCGGGGGCGGCTGGAGCATCGTCGCGCAGATGCAGCGCATCTACGTCGAGCGGAAGCGCGTCCTGTCGGAGGAGGAGCTGGTCGATATGACCGGCGTGGCGCGGAGCCTGCCGGGGACGATGATCGGCAACGTCGCGGTGCTGTTCGGGTACCGCATGGCGGGCGTGGCGGGGAGCGTGGTCTGCCTGCTCGGGATCATTCTGCCGCCGATGGCGCTGCTGTGCGCGTTGGCGTTCTTCTATACGGCGTTTCGCGAGAACGAATGGGTGTCTGCGGCGATGAACGGGGTCCGCGCATCCATCGTGCCGATCGTCCTCAGCGCCGGGATCGGGATGCTGAAAAGCTCGTTTCCGTTCCCGCCCTGCGTCGCCGTTTTCGCCGTGACGCTGGCGCTTTACCTGGTTTTTGACCTCAACTGCGTCTACCTGATCCTGATCGGGGCGGTCTGCGGGCTGCTGCTGAGCGAGTACTACGAACGTCGGCAGAAGGGGAGGGGTGCGAAGAAATGATCTACCTGCAGCTCTTCTGGAGCTTCCTGAAGATCGGATTCACCAGCTTCGGCGGGCTTTCGATGATCCCGCTGATCAGCAGCGAGATGCTCGCGCACGGCTGGATGAACGCCGAGGAAGTCTCCGACATCGTCGCGATCGCGGAGATGACCCCCGGACCGCTCGGGCTGAACTGCGCCACCTTCGCCGGAATGCGCTCGGCGGGTCTGCTCGGCGCGGTGGCGGCGAATCTCGGCGTGCTGATGCCGTCGTTGACGCTCTGCCTGCTTGCGGCGGTATTCTACAACCGGTTCCGCAAGGCGAAGGTGATGCAGAACATCATGGTCGGCGTGCGCCCGACTTGCCTTGCGATGGTCGCGGGGGTGTGCCTGACACTGTCGGCGACCAACTACGCGACCGTTGCCGGGGTGTCCCTGCCGTCGATCGCGATCGGTGTTCTGGACCTCGTGCTGTTGCTGGTCCGCAAGTGGAGCGTCCCGGCGGTGATCGGGCTCAGCGCCGCCTTGGGACTGCTGACGTTCGGCGTCGCGCCGATGCTGTCCGCGTAGGCGAAAAAATCGAAAAACCCGGTGCAAACCGGGATTTTTCGCGTTTTGCGAGAAAAAATCTCGCGAAACGTGCGCTTGACAGGCGGACTTCCGTCTGGTATCCTATAGACGTGCACAGGAAACGGGGCCCCTGCAAAACAAGAAAAGGAGAACACCGTATGAAACTGAAAATCGGAGAGAATATCCGTCGCTTCCGCCGGGACGCGGACCTGACGCAACAGCAGTTCGCCGAGCAGATGGGCGTGACCTACCAGTCGGTCAGCCGCTGGGAAAACGGCGAAACCTACCCGGATACCGAACTTTTGCCCGCTATTGCGGACTATTTCCACATTTCCGTCGATCGGTTAATGGGCGTGCCGGACGCCGAAAAGGAAAAGCAGGCGCACGAAGCGTTCGACGCACTGCGGCGTGCGTGTATGTGGTCGGAAATCGACACGGACGAGGTCGTGTCGCTCCTGCGGGAGATTCGGCGAAACTATCTGGAGACCCCGGAAGCGTGGCGGATCTGGCTCGGAAACGACCGTTGCTTCCGTATGCCGGAGGTCCTGCCGGAGGTGCGGCTGACGGCGGAAGCGTACCTCGCCCTACACCCGATGGACGCAAATGTTATCGAAACGATGGCGTGGGTCGAGGACGAGGAGCATCTGGAGACGTTTTTGCACAAGCATAGCACCGGGTACGACACGTCCTATCGCGCATTGCTCTTTATGCGCTATTGGCGGAGGGGGAATGCGGAAAAACTGGAGCCGGAACGGAAATATCGGTTTGCCCAAACGATGAATTGGCTGTTCGATACGCGTACCCTTTACGGAATTCGTGCGTCGCGGGAGGTTGAGGACGCCGCGACGCGGTTCCAAAGCGAACTGCTTGCGTATATACGCGAGAGCAAGAAGGACGACGAGCCGGATATGTGGGTGGAAATTCGACTGGATCTGGCGATCCGCCGTGCGTCGATCGCGGCGCGAAGCGGGGACGTGAAAGGTGCGCTTTGCGAATTGGAATCCGTCGCGTCGCTGCTGGAAAATACCATGCGTATCCGCGAACCGCGATCCCTCTCTGCGTCCTGCCGCTGGCTGGACGGAATGGTGTGGACCGCGGAGGAATTCTGGAACAGTCCTTCCAATAACCCGGACGGACCGCTGGAACGTGCAATTTATCTTTATACTGAACTGCTCGGCGTAAGGACTTGCTATATGATTTATCCGAGCCGCTATTACGATCGCATCGCGAACCTGAACGGGAAGGAATGCCTGCAGGACCACCCGGAATACCGGGCGGTTCTCTCCCGCGTCGAGGCGCTCATTCAGCGCAAACCGAGGGTGTGACGGGGGACGGGTTGTAAAAACGTGCATAAAAAATCACGGCAAGCCATGAGGGCTTGCCGGAATACGGGGACCCCGCAAAGTCGTAAGACTTTGTGGGGAGAAGGAGGAGCAAGGGAGCGGGCGGATGATGGTTTTTGTGCCGAAGGCAAAAAAACCGTCGGAGCAAAGCGTACTTTGCTCCGACGTTGGAGCGGATTACGGGGGTCGAACCCGCTACCTCAACCTTGGCAAGGTTGCGCTCTACCAAATGAGCTAAATCCGCAAAAGAAGTGGCGACTCGAAGGGGACTCGAACCCCTGACCTCCGCCGTGACAGGGCGGCGTTCTAACCAACTGAACTACCGAGCCGTTTGACACCGCAAGGTATTCCTCACGGCACTTGTTTATCATATCATATCCCGACGGATTTTGCAAGCCCTTTTTTGCAAAAAATGTCTCCAAATTTCGGTGGATTTTTTGTGCTTTTTGCCGTCACACCGTCAGGTCGTAAAAACCGCTCCCCAAAAAATCGCAAAGCTGTTGCGGATCGACCTCCAATTGCAGACCGCGTTTCCCGGCGCTGACGAAAACGGTTTCAAACAAGGAAGCGGTCTCGTCGAAGAAGGTGGGGAACTGCTTCTTCATGCCGACCGGCGAGCAGCCGCCCCGCAGGTACCCGGTCAGCGGCAAAAGGTCCCGCATCGGGATCAACTCCACACGTTTGTCCCCGGCGGCGACGGCGCACTTCTTCAGGTCCAGCTCCTCGGCGACCGGGATGACGAACACCAGATAGCCCCGCTTCTCCCCGTGTGCGACCAGCGTTTTGAACATCTGCGACGGGTCAAGACCCAGGACTTCCGCCGCGTGGACGCCGGAAAGGTCGCTCTCGTCCACCTCGTAGGAGCGGGTGGAAAACGGCACGCCCGCCGTCCGCAGCATACGCATCGCGTTCGTGGTCTCTTCGTGCGTCTTTGCCATGTCAGCCGATCCGCTCCAGCTCAAAGTTCGCGACCCCTTCGCCGCTTTTGTCGCTGACGACGACGATCTCGAACTCGTACAGAATGCCCCCGATGCTCACCTTGTAGTCCGCTTCGCTCGCCGGACTGCCGTAATAGTCGTCCGTCTCCCAGTCCAGCCGGGTCAGCGTACCGACCGTGTTGGCGGGGTCGCAGACGCCCCATTGCTCGTAGCGGGCGTAGTAGCGCTCCATCTCGGTCTCCGAGAAGTAACCGCTGTAATCCGGGTGGGCGAGGGACTGCAGTTCGGCGGTGTCCTTGGCGACGACGGCTTCGAGGACGTCCTTCGCGTAGGTTTCGACGGCGTCCTTCGACGGGTAGGATGCGCACCCGGCGAACGCCGAAAGGCAGAACGCGAGGAGCAGGCAGACAACGACGGTCTTTTTCATGGGAAAAACTCCTTTTCTATGGATTTTTTTGAAAGGATCACGGCAAAAGCTGCCCGATGACGGCGTTGGAGACCCGCCAGCCGCGTTCGGTCAGCGCGACGCGGTCACCCTGTCGCCGAAGCAGTCCGAACGATTCCAGCCGGTCCACGCGGTCCGCCGGGACCGTCCGTGCGGGGATCCCCTGCGCCGTGCGCAGCCCGAGCAGGACGGTTTCCTCGAGTTCCTCCGCTTCGGAGATGCGCTCCGCTTCGGCGTAGTCGTTCGCGCCGGTCGGGTCGGCGAGGTAGGCGTCGAGGTTCGGCGTGTTCGAGAAGCGCCGCCGGTCGCGGAAGGAATGGGCGGCAGGTCCGAACCCGAGGTACTCTCCCCGCAGCCAGTAGCGCAGGTTGTGGCGGGAGAAATGCCGGTCTTTGGCGAACGAGGAGATCTCGTAATGCTCGTACCCCCGTTCGGCGGTCATGGCGCACAGCAGGTCGTACTGCGCTTCCTCCTCGTCCTCCGAGGGGAAGGAAAGCGTCTGCCGCTGCTTATAAAAGACGGTACCCTCCTCAAGCTGCAGGGAATAGACCGAAAGATGGGTCGGCGAGAGCGAGAACGCGTCCGCGAGCGACCTGCGGAACCGCCCGACGTCCTGCCCGGGCAGGGCGAACAGCAGGTCAAGGCTCACGTCGTCGATGCCCGCGTCCCGCGCATCGGAAACGCACCGCACGGTGTCCGCGAACGTGTGCGTCCTGCCGAGGAACGCGAGCTCCCCGTCGTCCGACGACTGCATACCGACGGACACGCGGTTGACCCCGGCGGATGCGAGTTCGCGGAAGAAGTCCCCGTCCGCCGTCGCGGGATTGACCTCGACGGTGATCTCCGCGTCCGGGAGCAGCGAAAACCCGTTCCGCGCTTGGTCCAGCACGTCGCGGATGCGGGAAGCGCCGAACAGGGACGGCGTTCCGCCGCCGAAGTAGACCGATTCGACGACGCGTCCGTCCGCTTCCGCACGGGTGTGCGCGCAAAGCGCGTCGCGGTACGCGTCGAACGTGCCTTCGTCCGTCCGCGCAAGCGAATAGAACGCGCAATAGCGGCATTTTCGCACGCAGAACGGAATATGGTAGTAAAGCGAGATCGCCTGCGGCAGCATGGCGGCACCTGCCTAATCGTCGTCGTCCGGCTTGAGCACCGCCATGAACGCCTCCGACGGGATCTGCACCGAACCGAACGTCCGCATACGCTTCTTGCCTTCCTTCTGCTTCTCCAGCAGCTTCTTCTTGCGCGTGATGTCGCCGCCGTAGCACTTCGCCAGCACGTCCTTGCGCATGGCGCGGACGGTTTCCCGGGCGATGACCTTCCCGCCGATCGCCGCCTGTACCGGCAGCTCGAACAGCTGACGCGGGATGTTGTCGCGCAGCTTTTCGACCAGCTTGCGCGCCCGCGCATAGGCGTGGTCGGCGTGGACGATGAACGAGAGCGCGTCGATCAGCTCCCCGTTGAGCAGGATGTCCAGCTTGACCAGATCCGACTTGCGGTAGCCGATCGGTTCGTAGTCCAGCGAGGCGTAGCCCCGCGTCTTGGACTTGAGCGTGTCGAAAAAGTCGTAAACGATCTCGTTGAGCGGCAGTTCGTACAGCAGTTCCGCACGCGTCGGGTCGAGGTACTTCATATCGAGGTAGGTCCCCCGGCGGTCGAGGCAGAACTGCATGACCGGTCCGACGAACTCCGTCGGCGTGATGACCGACGCCTTGACGATCGGCTCCCGCGCTTCGGAGATCTTCGCCGGGTCCGGGTAATCCGCCGGATTGTCCACCCGCACCGTCGTCCCGTCGGTCAGGACGATCTCGTACACCACGCTCGGGGCGGTCGTGATCAGGTCGAGGTTGAATTCGCGTTCCAGCCGTTCGTCGATGATCTCCATGTGCAGAAGCCCGAGGAATCCGCACCGGAACCCGAAGCCGAGCGCGGCGGACGTCTCCGGCTCGAACACCAGCGACGCGTCGTTCAACTGCAGCTTCTCCAGCGCCTCCTTCAGGTCGCCGTAGCGGGCGCCGTCGGCGGGGTAGACCCCCGAAAACACCATCGGCTGCACCTTCTTGAAGCCCGGAAGCGGCTCGTCCGCCGGTTCGTCCCGCAGGGTGACCGTGTCGCCGACCTTCGTGTCGCCGATGTTCTTGATGGCGGCCGTGAAATAGCCGACCTCCCCGGCGTACAGGCGATCCCGCTTGTCCATCGAGAACGCGGAAAGCGTCCCGACCTCGACCACGTCGAATTCGGCGCCCGTGTGCATCATTTTCACCCGGTCGCCCACCTGCAGGCGCCCGTCCATGACGCGCAGATACACCACGACGCCCTTGTACGCGTCGTAGTAGCTGTCGAAGATCAGCGCACGCAGAGGCATTTCCGGCGACCCTTTCGGGCAGGGAATATCCCGGACGATCCGTTCGAGCACCTCGCGGATGTTGATCCCCATCTTCGCCGAAATGCAGGGGGCGTCGGACGCGGGAATGCCGATGATGTCCTCGATCTCCCGCTTGGCGGTCTCCGCGTCCGCGCTCGGCAGGTCGATCTTATTGATGACCGGCAGGATCTCCAGATCGTTGTCCACGGCGAGGTAGGCGTTCGCGAGCGTCTGCGCCTGCACGCCCTGCGTCGCGTCCACGATCAGCACCGCGCCCTCGCAGGCGGTCAGCGAACGGGAGACCTCGTATCCGAAGTCCACATGCCCCGGGGTGTCGATCAGGTTGAGCTCGTAGGTCTCCCCGTCGTCAGCCGTGTAGGGGAATCGGACGGCACGGGCCTTGATCGTGATGCCCCGCTCCCGTTCCAGCTCCATATTGTCGAGCAGCTGCTCCTCGACCTGCCGCTTTTCCACCGCGCCGGTGTACTCCAGCAGACGGTCCGCGAGCGTGCTTTTGCCGTGGTCGATGTGGGCGATGATGGAGAAATTGCGGATTTTTTTGATGTCGTACATAGCTTTTCCTTCCGGCGAGTTGCGTGAACGCTTCCGTACAACAAAGCGGGCCGCAAACGGACCCGCCCTGTCGTCTATTGGAACTTATCCTTTGCTCTTGCGCTTCTGCTTGCCCTTCCCGATACGGATGAAAGACAACGCGTTCCACAGCATCCCGGAAAGGAACACCGAGGAGAACAGACCGGCGATGATGCCGATGATCAGCGTGCCGGAGAAGTCGCGCAGGTTGCCGAGGTTGGAAGTCGGCGAGACCGCGACCGTGATGGCGCAGGCGACGAAGATCGCGCCGATGGTCAGCAGGGTGGTCAGCGTCGTGTTGAACGAACGCCCCATGGTCTCGTGAACGCTTTCGTTGACGATTTCCTCGAACGGCAGCTCCGCCTGACGCTTGCGGTTTTCACGGATGCGGTCGAACACGACGATGGTCGCGTTGATCGAATAGCCGAGGATGGTCAGGAACGCTGCGATGATCGACGAGGAGATCGGGATCTGGAACATGGAATAGACCGTCAGCATGACGAACAGGTCGTGCAGCAGGCAGATGATGGACGCAAGCCCGGACGCGATCTCGAACCGGAACGCGATGTAAATGAGCATCAGCACCACGGCGATGATCACCGCGAAGAACGCGTTGCGCATCATGTGCGAGCCGAACCGCTCGGACGTGACGCTCAGGTTGACGTCGCGGCTGAGGTTCGGGTACTGCTCCGCCAGCACGTCGAGCAGATGCGTCTGCTGTTCCGTCTCCATGCTTTCCTTGCTTTCGATCATGATGGAGGTGCCGTTGTAGGAGGTGGACGAAACGTATTCTTCGCCGAATTCGTTGCGAATGATGGATTTGACGTTTTCGGCGATGTCGTTGGTCACGGTCTCGCCGAGATCGACGGTCAGTTCGTTGCCGCCGGTGAAGTCGATGTCGAGGTTCAGCCCGCGGATGGCGAAGGACAGGATGCCCACCACCAGCACGGCGGCGACGATGATCAGGGTCACATTCTTATTTTTGGTGAAGTGAAAATTTTTAAGCAGCATCGCGTTTTCCTCCGAATCCGGCTTTGTAAGCCTTGACGCTCCCGATGCCCATGCCGACACCGAGGTTGAGCAGTGCGCGGGTCACGAGCAGCGCAGTGATCAGGGAGATGACGACGCCGATGGCAAGCGTAGTCGCAAAGCCGCGGATCGTGCCGGTGCCGAAGAAGTACAGCACGACGCAGGCGATAAGCGTGGTGATGTTCGCGTCGAGGATCGCCCACAGAGCCCGC
>CANQVQ010000044.1 GCA_947627335.1 uncultured Clostridia bacterium
TTCCGGCGCGCCCGGGAGCGTGACGCAGTAGCCCTCCGCCGGGACGACCGCACGCGTGGCGGTTTCGCCGGTGAACACCAGACGCACGTCGTTGTCGCTCGCCGGAGCGGGATTTTCGTCGGTGGCGTTGCCGTTTTCATAGACGGTCGCCTTGAAAATGGTTTCCGGGGCGGTCAGCCCGTTCGCTTCGTCGGCGTAGTCGGACGACCAGATGGCTTCCGCACGGGGATCCGGGGTTTTCGGTTCCTCGCTCGGCGTGTCGGACGGGTCGGCAGGCTCGGAGGAATCCGACGTCGTCGTGCTTCCGCCCGCACAGCCGGCGAGCAGCAGAAGCGGCGTCAGGAACAGGCAGAGCATGGTTCGTAACAGTTTTTTCATCGCAAATCAATTCCCTTTCGTTGCAGTTTCTTTTCCATGGAACAGTATACAGGAAAATCCGCAAAAAAGCAAGACTCTTTTGCAAAAAAGGCAAAAAATAGGTCAGGCGGTCTCGTCCAGGTACTTCCGCAGTTCGCGAATGACGCCCATCGCGTTCTCGTCGAGCATATAGGAGGTGACGATCTCGTTGTACTGCCCGTCGCCGTCGACGTCCGCGTAGTCGTTGCTGGAGAACCAGACGGCGAGCTTGATCCGGCGGCAGAACTCGTTCTCCGGCAGTTGGTTGTTGCGGAAGCAGTCGAGCATATCCGCGACCCACTGGGTCTGCCGGTCGACGTTGCGCCCGAATTCGGTCGTCACATAACCGTTGACGCCGTAATCGAAGTAGGCGACGCCGCCCCCGCCGCAGGCGAATTCCCCGATCATCCACGGGTAGTCCGCGAAGTAGGGGAGCGCATTGTTCGCCGCCAGCGTGTACCGCTCGCGGAAGGTCTTATACTCGACGTCGACGTTGTTGCCTTCGTAGTTGGTCAGCCCGAAGATCTGCACATAGTCCGCCCCGGGCATATAGCAGACCGTCTCCCCCCAGTTGCAGTACGGGCAGGTGATGGCGATGGGGTTGAACACCCAGATCAGGTTATTCACGCCCTCCTCCTCGAACAGGTCGTACAGGTGCCGCCACGCCATTTGGAAGAGGTCCGGGTCGAGCAGGGTCATCATGCCGCAGTAGTCGGTCCAGTCGGTGTTCATCTCGTTGTTGAGCCGGAAGATGATGGGTTTGCCGTAGTCCTTCATGTACCCCGCCAGCTCCCGGAATTGGTCGTCCAGGCGACCGCGCAGGATGTCGAACGTCGGGGTGTACGCGCCGGTGGCGTTGTTGGTCTCGGTGAATTGGTAGGTCAGGTTGAAGACCGGCTTGCCGTCGAATCCGTCGCCTCCCGCGTAGGTGTCGGCACGTTCAAACGTCTCTTCCGGGCTTTGCGGGTCGCCGTACCAGCCCATGGCCAGGTAGGTCATGTAGACGTCCGGCGTCGCGTCCAGCGCCTCCGCCCCCCAGAGCCATTCGGTGTACTCGTCGCTGTTGCGCTCGTGGAAGGCGCCGAAGCCGACGTCCGTGCGGTTTTGGAGGTATTCGTAGTAGGCTTTGGTTTCCTCCGACCAGTTGGGGTTCTCCTTGCATTCGTAGGACGAAATGCCGTCCGTCGGCGTGCCGAGCATCGGGATCTCGCGGAAGGACGCGACGACGTCGTCCAGCGTGTCGTTCATGCGTTTTTTGGACTTCATGACGATCAGGTAGAAGTAGTTGTAGTTTGCCGTCGGGCGGATGACGGCGATCTGGTAGAACGGCATTTCGATCTTGCTTGCGAGGTTGATCTGCATACAGTAGGTCTTGATCGTGTAGGGACCGACCTCGACCTCCTGCACCGGGCGCGTCCGCATGAGTTGGTTGTCGGCGAGGAATTTGGTGCTGTCGATGTGCTCGGTCAGCCAGCCCGTGATGTACATATTGTACCCGGCTTCGTCCTTGGAGTAGGGGTTCTGGTTTTCGTAGGTCAGCGTCAGGCAGTAGTCGTCGGTGCGGTACTGCGAACGGCGGCTGCCGAGGCTGAAGTCCGCTTCCGGCGCGCCCGGGAGCGTGACGCAGTAGCCCTCCGCCGGGACGACCGCACGCGTGGCGGTTTCGCCGGTGAACAGCATCCGCACGTCGTTGTCGCTCGCCGGGGCGGGATTTTCGTCGGTGGCGGTGCCGTTTTCGTAGACGGACGCTTTGAAAATGCTTTCCGGGGCGGTCAGTCCGTGCGCTTCGTCGGCGTATTCGGACGACCAGACGGCTTCCGCACGGGGATCCGGGGTTTTCGGTTCCTCGCTTACCGTCGTTTCGACGTTTGACGTTTCGTCCGCCGGTTCGGACGCGTCGTTCGCGTTTCCGCCGCAGGCGGTCAAGAGCAGAAGAAGGGTCAGCAGCAGCGCGGTGGCTTTTTTCATGGTTCGGTCTCCCCTTTTCGTTTCTTTTCTCCCAGTATACAGGAAATCCGTCGAAATTGCAAGAGGTGGCGGAAAAATATTCTGCCTTTTTGTAGAAAACGGCAGGGGAAACCCCCTGCCGCGAATTTTTTTGCGTTTGCGCCTCGGAAAAGCATTAGTGCGTTCTCACGCGAAGCGCCACGGACGCGCCGACCGCGCCGACGATCGCAAGCACCGCGAACACGAGCAGCCCCGTGTCACCCGCCTGCACGCCGCCGGACGACGTCGAAGCGGTCGAGCCGGTCGAAGCGGTGGAGCCGGTGGAACTTGCAGACCCGGTCGAACCCGTCGATCCGGTAGAACTCGTCGAGCCGGTAGAACTCGTCGAGTCGGTAGAACTCGTCGAATCCGTCGAATCGGTGGACGAAGAGTCGGTCGAGCCGGTCGAATCGGTGGACGAAGAGTCGGTCGAGCCGGTCGAATCGGTGGACGAGGAGTCCGTCGAATCGGTCGAATCCGTGGACGAAGAGTCGGTCGAATCGGTCGAATCGGTGGACGAGGAGTCGGTGGACGTGGAGCTGTCCTCCGTCGACGTCTTTACGAGCGGCGTGCCGACGACCATGGCGTTCTCGTCGCTGACCAGCGCGAGCGTGTTGAACGTGATGACGTCGCCGGACTTCGCCGCCGTGATGTCAAGGTCCTTGAATTCATGGACGTTGTTATCGAACCGTTTGTCCCCCGTGACGTAGGCGGGCAGGTCCCAAACGATGGACGTGTCCGTCGAACGCTTGGTATAGGAAGCGTTTTTCTTCATGCCGGTGAAGAACAGGTCCGCGTACGCGCCGCCCTTGTCGTTGCGGGTGTAGTGGATCCGGAAGTCGACGTCCTTGTTTTCGCTGACGAAATCGACGGCGACGAAGGTCGGCTTGGACAGGTCGACCTGTGCGTTCGAGTAGTCCGCGAGGTGGATCGGCTCGCCTTCGGTCGCTTCCTTCTTGAACGTGAGCGTGACCGAGCCGTTTTCGTTGCGTTTGACCGTCACGGACTCGTTGTCGGTATCCTGCAGCGAGGCGAGGAAGTCAACAATGACGACCGAGGACGGCTCGCCGCTGACCGGTTTGCTGTCCGCCGCCATCGCGCAGATCGCGCCGAACGACAGCAGCGCCGCCGCCAGCAGTACGGTAATCAACTTTTTCATGGAATTTGTTTTCCCCTTTCAGCAGATCATATTTTTGGGTCGATTGCGTTCCATGAGCAAGTATTCCCGATTTGACAAAAATAATACACAATTTATGGAGGGCGAACGCAATCGCGTCGCCGGTGCTGCGGCTTCGTCGTGGGGCTTCGTCTCCGAAACGTTATGTATTCGCAAAACAAAACAACGGGCGTCCCGCGAAGGGACGCCCGGTTTGAACGGTTAGCGTTCAGTTTTTACGGTTTTTGCGATTCTTAGTGTCTCGCACGAACGATCACAACACCGCCGACAGTCGCGAGAACCGCGAGGACCACGAACACGATCAGACCCGTGTCGCCGGTCGTCGGGGAGTTCGAGCTGCTGGAAGCAGGCGTGCTGGAAGCGGCGCTCGAGGTGCTCGCAGCAGAGGAAGCGGCGCTCGAGGTGCTCGCAGCAGAGGACTCGTCGCTGGAGGTATCCGCAACAGAGGACTCGTCGCTGGAGGTATCCACGGCAGAGGACTCGTCGCTGGAGGTGTCCGCAGCGGAGGAATCATCGCTGGAGGTGTCCGCAGCGGAGGAATCATCGCTGGAGGTGTCCGCAGCAGAAGAATCATCGCTGGAGGTATCCGCAGCAGAGGAATCATCGCTGGAGGTGTCGTCAGACGGCTCGGTCACGGCAGGAGCAACCAGCGGCTTGCCTTCGCCGAGAGTAAGACCTTCAATGGACTTCACGAGCGCGAAAGAGTAAATGGTCAGTTCTGCACCTTCAGTACCGGTCAGACCGATCTGCGCGGACAAAACCTTGTGCTTGCCGGAATCCGGTTTATTGGGGGCAGCATACTTGCCAACATCAAACGTGCCGTAAGCGATTTCCGGCGTGGTGTTGTTATTATCCAATGTGTTGTTGGTGCGGTAAGCATCGTTCTCGTCAGGACTACCATCTTCTTTTTTCTGACCATTTTTGATCAGCATGGTGCCAAGATAGACATAGCCATCATTGAGCTCGTCCTTACCCGGTTTTTTTCTCGAATAGTTAACCCAAGTCCCGGCAGGCGAATCTCCACCGCTGTTCGACTTGTCAATTTTAGCGCCTTCGCCTTCCTTGTATTCCATAACAATGATCGCGTTGGTGTCATTGTCGAAGGTGGTTCCTTCGGGCATGGGCAACTTAATGTTGACAGCGGTCGTGGCAGCTGCAGTCAGCTTGATGGTGACAGAGCCGTCCGCGTTCGCGGTGATCTTGTACCCTTCGCCTTCGCCGGCAGCAGGCATCAAGTTCGCAAGAATGTTGGAGTCGGTGGTGCCGTCTTCCGCGGACACTGCGAGCACGCAGGTGACGGAAGCAATCAGCATCGTCGCGATAAGGAGTGCTGAGAGTAACTTTTTCATTGCTGTGTTTCCCCTTTCGGTTTTTTTCTTTTTTTGGTTTTGCGGTTTGAATCGGTTTTACAAAGACACCGATTCAAAACCGCCTTTAGTATAGCAAATGCGAACGCACTTGTCAAGTGCTTTTGGAAAAATTTTTCAAAAAAATCCGTTTTATCGTCGTTTTCGACCCTTTTCGTGGCATTTCTGCGCGAAAATGGACGAAAAAAAGAGCGCCCCGCGAAAGGGCGCTCGAGGAAATAACGCGTTTAGTGTCTTGCGCGTGCAACGACCACGCCGCCAACGGCGGAGAGGACCGCGATGACCGCAAAGACGATCAGACCGGCGTCACCGGTTGTCGGAGAAGTCGAGCTGTTCGCCGAAGCCGCACTGCCGGCGGTGGAAGCCGCACTGCTGGCGGTGGAAGCCGCACTGCTGTCGGTCGAAGCCGCACTGCTGTCGGTGGAAGCCGCACTGCTGTCGGTCGAAGCGGCACTGCTGTCGTCAGTCGAAGCGGCACTGCTGTCGGTCGAGGCATCGCTGCTGTCGGTCGAAGCGGCACTGCTGTCGTCGGTCGAAGCGGCACTGCTGTCGTCGGTCGAAGCGGCACTGCTGTCATCGGCGGCACTGCTGTCGTCAGTCGAGGCGACACTGCTGTCGGTCGAAGCGGCACTGCTGTCGTCGGCGGCAGGCTCGTCCGCGGAAACTGCGAGAATGCAGGTTGCGGAAACGATCAGCAGAACGGCGACGAGGATCGCGGAAAGTAACTTCTTCATGATAATTTCCCCCTTTCTTTTGCTTTGTTTTCCGTTTTTCGAGCAGGAAATTTCCCCCTTCCCGCTCGAAAAACCAAAGCCCATTATAGTCCAGCTGTCGGCAAATGTCAAGGGGTTTTTAGAAGTTTTTAATGATTACCCCATTTTCAGCCTTTTTTGAGGCATTCCAGCTCGCCTTCCGGGGCGAAATCACTGCGGATATAGGGGGCGTTGCCGGCGGTCAGCCAGTTGTAGCCGGTTTCCCGCTTCGCGCAGTAGTGGGCTGCATTCTGGAGAATGCGGCGGACGACCGGGTTGTGGTAGGTCGGGACGGTTTCGTGACCGGGCTGGAAGTAGAACACTTTGCCCGCACCGCGTTTCCAAACGCAGCCGGAACGGAACACATAGCCGGTTTCGTACCAGGACAGGAAGACCAGTTCGTCCGGGTCCGGGATCTGGAACGGCTCGGCGTAGACCTCCTCCTTTTCGATGTGGAAATGGGAGGGGACGCCTGCGGCGATCGGGTGGGTCGGATTGATGTTCCAGACGACTTCGTGGAGGTTATCCCCCCAAAGCAGGTTGCCGGTCGTGCCGACGACGGAGCGGAAGACCTTGGAGTAGTGCCCGGAATGCAGGACGACCAGCCCCATGCCGTTATAGACGCGTTGGCGGACACGCTCGACGAGGTCGTCCGGCACTTCGTCGTGCGCCATATGTCCCCACCAGAACAGGACGTCGGTATTGTTCAGCACGTCGTCCGGCAGACCGTTCTGCGGGTCGTCGAGGGCGGCGAGGGTGATCTCGAGGTCGCCGCATTCCGCGAGGGCTTTGCCGATCTCGGCGTGCAGTCCGTTCGGGTAGAGCGCACGGACGGCGTCGTTGGATTTTTCGTGACGGTATTCGTTCCAGATGGTCACACGGATTTTGCTCATGAAAGATTTCTCCCTTCCGATTTGGATTGGTTCTATGCGAATTATAGCATGACGGGGAAGGAATGTCAACGTTTTTTGGGAGGTTTTTCGCAAAAAAATTCCGCGTCGGGACGTTCGGTTTTGGGGGCGGTCGCATAGAGAAAACGGCGCGGTCGCCCGCGCCGTCTTCGGTTTGGTTCAGTCGTTTTTGCACGCCGCTTCGATCTCGCGGATGCGGTCGAGGGGAAGATTCAACGCTTTCGCGATCTGTTCGTGGGAATAGCCCATGTTGAGCATATTTTTTGCAATGTTTTCCACGGAACGTAATATGCCAATTGCATATCCGTATATAAATCCAATCACATACCCGCGTGCGTAGGCTTCTTTGTACAGTTTTTCAACCGCTCTGCTCATCATGTCTTCCGACCCCGTTTTTTCGTTCGGGTCATTTGCCCTTGCATTCCGCTTCGATCTCGCGGATGCGCTCCGGCGACAGGTCCGTTACCTGCTTGATTTGCTCATATGGCAAACCAATACCAAGCATTCTTTTCACGACTTCTTTTTTGTCGCGTTCAATGCCGCGTTCTTCGCCGAACTTGATGCCGTCGTTATACAGTTTTTCAACCGCTCTGCACATACTTTCCGTACCTCCTTCGGTTTCCTTGTAGTAGTGTACCCGTTTCGCGAGGACCGCATAGTGCATATCCTTCGCGGTTTTGCAGGAAAAATCCTGCATCAGCCTGCCGAGCGCCGTTTCTTCTCGTTTCTTCGCGTTTACATACAGGATATGCGCCCCGTCCCGGAACGGCTCGCCGGTTTCGGCGATCCTGCGCTCGATGTGGTAGAGCGGCAGATCGCCCTTCAGCACGTCGTTTTCCGTCACGAAGATCACATACGTTTCCGGCAGTTCGTCATACGGCTTGCCCGCGCCAAGGCTGTTCGCGTCGATCAGGCTGCTGTAATACCGTGCGCGCTTTGACGCGGCGCCGACGTCGCTTCGCTGGATCTCCACGTTGTACACCCGGTTCTCGCGGTCCGTCGCGTAGACGTCGAGGATCGCGGAATGCCCATAGAGATTTTTCAGCTCGTAATGCGATTTGACGCTTTGCACGGTCAGGTCGTCCCGTTCCAGAACGATATGCAGAAACAGCTCGACGCATTCCTTGTCCTGAAACACCGCTGCCATGAGTTCGTCGTCCAGCAGGGTGAAATTTTCGACGATCCGGCGGATCTGCTCCCGCTGCGACCCCGATTTCCCGTTCACGGTCATCACCCCCCGTTCGGATCTTCTTTTCAACTTTATTATACGACAAAACGGGGTTTTTGTCAATAGGGAAAACGCAAAATGCGACGGGAGCGTCCGCTTTTTGCCCGAAAAACGGATTGACAAACCGTCGGACGTGTGGTATACTATCCTTGCAAAAAACGCAGGAAAGAAGGGGTTTCCATGCCTACGCCGCACATCGCCGCGACGCCGGAACAGTTCGCGGGGACCGTCCTCATGCCCGGCGACCCGCTGCGGAGCCGTTTCCTCGCCGAACACTTCCTCGACCGTCCCGTGCTGGTCAACGACATTCGGGGCGTGCAGGGGTATACCGGGTACTACCGGGGCGAGCCGGTCTCGGTCATGGCGAGCGGCATGGGGATGCCGTCGATGGGCATTTACGCGTTCGAGCTGTTCCGGCATTTCGGGGTGGAAAACCTGCTTCGGGTCGGTTCGGCGGGCGCTTTGCAGGCGCAGGTGTCGCTGCGGGATGTGGTGCTGGCGATGGGGGCGTGCACGGATTCGGCGTTCGCGTCGCAGTACCGGCTGGACGGGTGCTTCGCGCCGATCGCGGATTACGGGCTGCTTTCGACCTGCGTTGCGACGGCGGAGACGCTCGGTCTGCCCTGTCGGGTCGGGAACGTGCTTTCCACCGACGCGTTCTACGCGGACGAGGAGGCGCCGACGCCCGCGCAGACGCAGGCGGCGATGTGGGGGAAGATGGGCGTGCTGGCGGTCGAGATGGAAACGGCGGCGCTCTATATGACGGCCGCCCGTGCGGGCAAGCGTGCGCTTGCGCTGTTCACGGTGTCCGATCATCTGCTGACCGGCGAGCGGCTGGGCGCGGACGAGCGGCGGACGTCGTTTACCGATATGCTGCGGCTGGGGCTGGAGACCGCCGTGCGGATTTAGAAATTTGCGGAAAATACGCGAAACCCCTTTACTTTTCGGGGAAACGCGTGTATACTATAGGTGTTCCTGACGCAAAGAGCGTTCTGAAGCGGAAGGTGCGGAGAAGTTTTTGGAAAAAGCGGGTTTTCCCCGTGCTTTTTTGCCGCGCCGGAAACGGACGCGGCTTTTTTCGCGGACGGACATACTGCATTACGGAAGGGAAGGGTGAACGGTGCAGACGAGGGTCGGCGTCATGAGCATCATCGTCGAGGACCGCGATTCGGTCGGGCGGCTCAACGAACTGCTGCACGAATACGGGGATTTCATCCTCGGGCGCATGGGTATCCCGTGCCGGGACAAGGGCATCCACATCATCAGCATCGCCTTTGACGCCCCGCAGGACCGCATTTCGGCGCTGGCGGGGCAGATCGGCAAGCTGCCCGGCGTGAGCGTAAAGACCGCCCTGTCGGGGGTGACCGGGAATGGGTGACATTTCGGCAACGGTCGAAAAGCTGACGGCGGGGGAACGGCTGACCGAGGCGGAATTTCGGGAACTGCTGGTCGGGCGCGACGAAGCGACGGCGAAGGCGCTCGCGGAGCGTGCGGTCGAGGTGCGGAAGTCCATCTACGGCGACGCGGTCTTTACGCGGGGGCTGATCGAGATCGGGAACATCTGCCGCAACGACTGCTACTACTGCGGCATCCGCCGGAGCAACGCAAACTGCGAACGCTACCGCCTGACCGACGAAGAAATTTTGTCCTGCGCAGACGAGGGGTACGGGCTGGGCTTTCGGACGTTCGTCCTGCAGGGCGGGGAGGACGGGTACAACACCGACGAGCGGATGTGCGGTCTGCTGCGGGAATTGAAGAAGCGGCACCCGGACTGCGCCCTGACGCTTTCGCTCGGCGAACGAAAGCGGGAGAGCTACCAGGCGATGTTTGACGCGGGGGCGGACCGCTACCTTCTGCGGCAGGAAACGGCGGACAGGACGCATTACGGTCGCCTGCATCCGCCGGAGCTGTCGTTCGACAACCGCATGAAATGTCTGCGGGACCTGCGGGAGATCGGGTACCAGGTCGGGTGCGGATTCATGGTCGGTTCGCCGTTCCAGACGGAGGCGGAACTGGCGAAGGACCTGCTGTTCGTGCAGGAATTTCGCCCGGATATGTGCGGCATCGGACCGTTTATCCCGCATCGGGACACCCCGTTCCGGGGGGAGAGCGCCGGGTCGGTCGAACTGACCTGCTTCCTGCTTTCGGTGATCCGGCTGCTCTATCCGCCGGTGCTGCTGCCCGCGACGACGGCGCTCGGGACGCTGCATCCGCGTGGGCGGGAGCTGGGCATCCTCGCCGGGGCGAACGTGGTCATGCCCAACCTGTCCCCGGTCTCGGTACGGAAAAAATACGAGCTTTACGATAACAAGATCTGCACGGGCGAGGAAGCGGCGGAATGCCGCGGCTGCCTTGCGCGTCGCATGGAATCCATCGGCTACCGCCTGACGGTAGACCGGGGCGACATCAGAAAAGGAGAAAGGTGAATCGCTATGGCAATCTACGACCCGACCTCCCGGAAGGCGGAGGAATTCATCAACGACGCGGAGATCCGCGAAACCCTCGCCTACGCGGAGGAAAACAAACGCAACCTCCCGCTGATCGACGCGATCCTCGAAAAGGCACGCCCGAAGAAGGGCGAAACCGGGTACACCTGCGCCGGACTGACCCACCGCGAAGCGTCCGTGCTGCTGGCGTGCGACCTGCCGGAGAAAATTGAAGAGATCTACCGCATCGCCGAGGAGATCAAGCTGGCGTTCTACGGCAACCGCATCGTCATCTTCGCACCGCTCTACCTGTCGAACTACTGCGTCAACGGGTGCGTGTACTGCCCGTACCACATGAAAAACAAGCACATCCCCCGCCGCAAGCTGACGCAGGAGGAGGTCCGCAGGGAAGTCATCGCCCTGCAGGACATGGGGCATAAGCGGCTCGCCATCGAAGCGGGGGAGGACCCGGTCAACAACCCGATCGAGTACATTCTCGACTGCATCCGCACGATCTACGGCGTCCACCACAAGAACGGCGACATCCGCAGGGTCAACGTCAATATCGCGGCGACGACCGTCGAGAACTACCGTCGGCTCAAGGAGGCGGGCATCGGGACGTATATCCTCTTCCAGGAGACCTATCACAAGGAGAGCTACCTCGCTCTGCACCCGACCGGACCGAAGCACGATTACGACTACCACACCGAGGCGATGGACCGTGCGATGGACGGCGGGATCGACGACGTGGGGTTGGGCGTACTGTTCGGGTTGGAGCGGTACGCGTATGAGTTCGCCGGTCTGCTGATGCACGCCGAACACCTCGAAGCCGTCCACGGCGTCGGACCGCACACCATCAGCGTGCCCCGCGTCAAGCGTGCCGACGACATCGACCCGGACGCGTTCGACAACGGCATCGACGACGAGACGTTCGCCAAGATCACCGCCTGCATCCGCCTCGCCGTCCCGTACACCGGCATGATCATCTCCACCCGGGAGACGCAGGCGGTCCGCGAGAAGCTGCTGCGGTTGGGCATTTCGCAGGTCAGCGGCGGTTCGCGGACGTCCGTGGGCGGGTACGCCGAGGAGGAGCGCCCGCACGATACGGAGCAGTTCGACGTGTCCGACCAGCGGACGCTCGACGAGGTCGTCCGTTGGCTGATGGAGAACGGGCATATCCCGTCCTTCTGTACGGCGTGCTACCGCGAGGGGCGCACCGGCGACCGGTTCATGAGCCTGTGCAAGAGCGGGCAGATCCTCAATTGCTGCCACCCGAACGCGTTGATGACCCTCGCCGAGTATTTAGAGGACTACGCGTCGCCGGAAACCAAGGCGGTCGGGGATCGGCTTATCGAGCGGGAGCTGGAGCGGATCCCGAAGGAGAAGGTCCGCGAGATCGCACGGCGGAACATCGCGGAGATCCGGAACAATGGGAAAAGAGATTTTCGCTTTTGAAAGTCCCTTTCGGGACTTGCAAAGCGTAGGAACGACGTCGGAAAGGGGAAGGAATTATGAGTTTGCAGGAAACCGTTTCGGCGGAACGGGTGCATATCGGGTTTTTCGGGAAGCGCAACGCCGGGAAGTCCAGTCTGGTCAACGCCGTGACGGGGCAGGCGCTCTCGGTGGTCTCGCCGGTGCGCGGGACGACGACCGACCCGGTCAAAAAGGCGATGGAGCTGCTGCCGCTCGGGCCGGTGCTGATCATCGACACGCCCGGGCTGGACGACGAGGGGGAACTGGGCGAACTGCGGGTCCGCAAGGCGAAGCAGATGCTCGCGCAGACCGACCTCGCCGTGCTCGCCGTGGACGCGTGTGCGGGGCTTTCGCCGGAGGACGCGGAATTGCTCGCCCTCTTTCGGGAGCGTAAACTGCCGTATGTGGTCGCCTATAACAAGGCGGACCTGCTCGCGGAACGACCGCCGCTGCCGTCGGATGGGCTGTACGTCAGCGCACTGACCGGAGAGGGCGTGCGGGAATTGAAGGAGCGGCTCGGCGGCTTCGCCAAGACGCTGGAAAACCCGAAAAAGCTGGTCGCCGACCTGCTTTCCCCGGGGGATGTGACGGTGCTGGTCATTCCCATCGACGCCGCCGCGCCGAAGGGACGGCTGATCCTGCCGCAGCAGCAGGTCATGCGCGAACTGCTCGACGCGCACCTGCCGTTCGCCGCCTGCCAGGACACGGAACTGCGGGAAACGCTTTGTGCGCTTTCGCGTCCGCCGAAGCTGGTCGTGACGGATTCGCAGGCGTTCGGGAAGGTCGCGTCCGTCCTGCCGCCGGAACAGCTTTTGACGTCGTTTTCCATCCTGTTCGCCCGCTATAAAGGCGAGCTCGGACAGCTCGTCCGGGGCGCCGAGGCGCTCGCGGATCTGCGCGACGGCGACCGGGTGCTGATCGCCGAGGGGTGTACGCACCACCGCCAGTGCGGGGACATCGGGACGGTCAAACTGCCCGCGTGGATCGAGGGGTATACCGGCGCGAAGCCGGTCTATACGTTTACGTCCGGCGGGGAGTTCCCGGAGGACCTTTCGCCGTTCTCGCTCGTGATCCACTGCGGGGCGTGTATGCTCAACGCCGCCGAGGTCGCGAGCCGCCTGCGCCGTGCGGCGGACGCCGGCGTGCCGGTGGTCAATTACGGCGTCGCCATCGCGAAGATGCACGGGATTCTGGAGCGGAGTTTGCAGGTGTTTCGGCAAACGTAGAGGAGACGAATAACGGAAGCATTGGGGCTTTGCCCCAAACCCCATTCAAGAACCTTTTTGAAAAAAGTTTCTTGAAAATCTTCAAAAACTTTTCGGTTTGGTGTCCAAAACGAAATCGCGAAGTCTACTGTCGTAGGCTTCGCGATTTTGTGGAATGGGGGCTTGCATTTTGGCGTCCGCCGGATTTTTTCGGTAGACTGGGTTTCTATATGGACACCAAAATCGACGACAGTCGATTTTGCGGAATGGGGGCGTGGGGGTGCGAACTTTTACACGGT
This sequence comes from uncultured Clostridia bacterium, assembly GCA_947627335.1. GTDB lineage: Bacteria > Bacillota > Clostridia > Oscillospirales > CAG-382 > Coliplasma. The sequence goes on from CANQVQ010000044.1 coordinate 13,221, forward strand.
ATTCCTCTCTGTGCGTTGCACAGAGAGGAATATGCGGCTCGCGGTTGAGCCGCAAGTGTAAAATTCGGCGTTCGCAAGAAATCGTAAAGATTTCTTGCGAATTGCGTGTTCCCCCACACGTTCCTTTTCCGTACCCCCCTACCGCATCCGCTTTTGCAGTTTCTTCAGGCGGCGGTTCCGATTGGGGCGGTGGGCGGAAACGGTCAGACCGGCGAGGGCGGCGGACGCCGGGAACAGGAGCAGGGGGGAGACGCGGTGCAGCAGACTTGCGCCGGTCGCCGGTACGGCGAGGGAGAGCAAGAGCACGAACAGCGTCAGCGCACCTCCGGCAGTCAGCGCACCGAGGAACGGATTGACCCCCCGCGACGACGCGACCCCGGCGGCGAGGAGCGACCCGCCGTATCCCGCCGCAGCAGCGCAGAACAGGGAGGCGGGGAACACCGCGGACGACGGGTCGGAGTTTGGCGTGGACCCCGAGGATTACGAGACCGAGGAAGAATACAACGAGGCCCTCGCTGACCTCAAAGCCCGCGGCGAAGATGAGTTCAGCGTAGAGGACT
>CANQVQ010000045.1 GCA_947627335.1 uncultured Clostridia bacterium
GCGCCGATGATCTTGCGCTTCCGCTCTGGTTCGGTCACGCCGGCGAGCTTCGATAGGAACCGCTCGGACGCGTCCGCACGCACGAACCGCAGCTCCCGACCGCGGAACGCCTGCTCGATCTCGTCCCCCTCGTTCTTGCGCATCATGCCGTGATCCACGAAAATGGCGGTCACCTGCCCGGGCAGCGCCCGTGCGAGAAGCGCCGCGCACACCGACGAATCCACACCGCCGGAAAGCCCGAGGATCACCCGTTTCTTCCCGACCTGCTCCCGCACCAGCTCGATCTGCCGTGCGATATACCCCCGCATATCGTAATCCCCGGCGGCGCCGCACACGCCGAACAGGAAATTGTGCAGCATCTCCTTCCCGTGGACCGAATGGATGACCTCCGGGTGGAACTGCACGCCGTACAGCTTCCGCTCCGCGTTCTCCATCGACGACGCCGGGCAGTGCGCCGTCCGGGAGGTCACGCGGAACCCCTCCGGCGGGCGGGAAACGTAGTCCGTGTGGCTCATAAGCACCGTCTGCGCCCTGTCCAGTCCCGCGAACAGCGGACTGTCGCCCACGACCAGCTCCGCGTCCGTCACGCCGTACTCGCTCACGCTGCACTGCGTCACCTCGCCGCCGAGCTTGTGGCACATCAGCTGCATCCCGTAGCAGATGCCCAGCACCGGAATGCCCAGCCGGAAGATCTCGCCGTCCACGTCCGGACTGCCCTCGCCGTACACGCTCGACGGACCGCCCGTGAAGATGATCCCGATCGGGTCGATCTCCCGAATGCGTTCGATCGGCGTGTCGCCGGGCAGGATGAACGAATGTACGTTCTGCTCCCGCACCCGACGTGCGATCAGCTCCTTATACTGCCCCCCGAAGTCCAAAACCAGCACCGTCTGCTGTCCCATTGCCATGACCATTCCTTTCTTTGGGGCTTTGGAAGTTTTGTGCGGTTCCGCCAATCACGGAACCCTCCGTCCGAAAAGCGAACCGTTTTCAGACTTTTTTCCGCCTTTCCAAACCTCTTTTCCCTATGATACAGGAAAATTCGCCGTTTGTAAAGGCTTTTTTGAAATTTTTTTGCGGGGAGGCGCATAGAATGGAAGGAACCGAATCCAAAGAAAGGACGGACCCTCCGCATGACCCGTTTCCACCGCCTGCTCGCACTGCTGCTCCCGCTCCTCCTGCTGCTCCCGCTCGCCGCCTTCCCGGTCGGCGCGACCGAAAGCGCTTCCCTCTACCCCTTCTCCTTCGCCTTTGAGGAATACTGGTACCGCGACGCCGTCCCGGCGGCGACCTTCACGACCTCCCTGCCGCACAAGTCCTGCCTGCTCATGGAAGCGTCCACCGGCCGGGTGCTGTTTGAAAGCAACGCGGACGACCAGCTCCCCATCGCGAGCGTCACGAAAGTCATGGCGACCCTGCTGATCGCCGAAGCGATCGACGGCGGACGGCTGTCGCTGCAGGATACCGTCACGGTCAGCGACCGTGCCGCGTCCATGGGCGGGTCGCAGGTGTTCCTCGAACCCGGCGAGCAAATGAGCGTCGACGACCTGCTCAAATCCCTGATCGTCGTCTCCGCCAACGACGCCACGGTCGCCCTCGCCGAAGCGGTCTGCGGCAGCGAGGAGGCGTTCATCGCCGAAATGAACGAGAAAGCGTCCGCTCTCGGGCTGACCAACACCCACTTCGTCAACACCAACGGGCTGCCGGTCGAGGGGCATTATTCGAGCGCCCGGGACGTCGCCCTGACCACCCGCGAACTGCTCAAGCACCCGCTCGTCCTCAACTACACGACCATCTGGATGGACAGCATCCGCGACGGGGCGTTCGGGCTTGCGAACACCAACAAGCTGATCCGCTTCTACCAAGGGGCGAACGGCATGAAGACCGGCTTTACCTCCGAAGCGGGCTACTGCCTGTCCGGCACCGCCGTGCGGAACGAAATGCAGCTCATTGCCGTCGTACTCGGTTCGCCGACCAGCGACGACCGCTTCGCCCTCGCCAAGCAGCTGCTGGACTTCGGTTTCGCCAACTACGCCCTGACGACGCCGACGGCGGAATTGCCCCCGTCCCTCCCGGTCACGCGTGGGGTGACCGAAACCGTCCCCCTGACCTGCGAAGTCCCGCCGCTCCTGCTGGAGAAAGGGCAGTCCGGCGAACTGACCCAACAGCTCTCCCTGCCGGACGCCGTCGACGCCCCGGTGCGCGTCGGGCAGGTCGTCGGGACGCTTCGGTTCCTGCGGGACGGCGAGCCGGTCGCGTCGGTCCCGGTCTGCGCGGCGGCGGACGTGGAGAAAATCGGGTTCGGTACCCTGCTCGGAAGAATTTTAACAAACATATTCGGCGTTTGGTGATTGACAAGCGGGGATTTGTCGTGTATAATAAAGAGGAAAGAAGTAAATCCACAAGGACATACGGTATTTTTCTATGATTTCCTTCCAGTATTCCCACCTTCGGAGCGTGACGGACGCGGACGTGCGGGCGTACCGCGAACGCCTCGCGCAGGCGGATACGGCGATCCGCGAAAAGACCGGCGCCGGGAACGATTTCCTCGGCTGGGTCGATCTGCCGGTCGCCTACGACCGCGAAGAGTTCGCCCGCATCCGTGCGGCGGCGGAAAAGATCCGCCGGGAAAGCGACGTCCTGCTGGTCGTCGGCATCGGCGGCTCCTATCTCGGCGCCCGCGCCGTCATCGAGTTTCTGCAGGGCGCGTACTACAACGGCAAGCGCAAGAACACCCCGGACATCTACTTCATCGGCAATTCCTTCAACGGCGAGGAGCTGAAGAACGTCCTCGAGCTCTGCGACGGGCGGGACGTGAGCGTCAACGTCATTTCCAAGTCCGGCACGACGACGGAAAGCGCCATCGCCTTCCGCATCGTCCGCGAATACCTTTCCAAGCGCTACACCCCCGAGCAGATGGCGTCCCGCATCTACGCGACGACCGACAAGTCCCGCGGGGCGCTGCGGAAGCTGGCGGAGACGGAGGGGTACGAGACGTTCGTCATTCCCGACGACGTCGGCGGCTGCTGCCGATCGCCTGCGCCGGCATCGACGTCGCCGCCCTGCTGGAAGGCGCGGCGGCGGAGCGCGAAGCCCTGTTCGCGGCGGGATTGGGCAACGACGCCTACCGCTACGCGGTCCTGCGCAACCTGATGCTCGAACGCGGAAAGAAGGTCGAAGTGTTCGCGAGCTACGACCCGTCCTTCCGCTTCCTCGGCGAGTGGTACAAGCAGTTGTTCGGCGAAAGCGAGGGCAAGGACAAGAAGGGGCTGTTCCCCGCGTCGGTGGTCTATTCGTCCGACCTGCATTCCCTCGGTCAGTTCCTGCAGGACGGTTCGCCCATCCTGTTCGAGACCGTCTGCACGCTTGCGCACCCCGCTTCCCGCGACATGAACGTCCCCTACGAGGAGCAGAACGCCGACGGGCTGAACTACCTCGCGGGCGAAGCGATGTACCGCATCAACAAGAAAGCCATGCTCGGCACCCTGCTCGCCCACGAACAGGGCGGGACGGAGACCCTGCTGATCCGCTACGGCGCGAAGGACGCCCGCACCCTCGGGGAACTGCTCTACTTCCTCGAACTGGCGTGCGCCGCGAGCGGCTACCTGCTCGGGGTCAACCCGTTCAACCAACCGGGCGTGGAGGCGTACAAGAAGAATATGTTCGCCCTGCTGGGCAAACCGGGCTACGAGGAGCAGCGTGCGTCCCTCGAAGAGCAGCTCAAAACCGTGCAATAAACAAGGAAAAAAGCGGGGAACGCCCCGTAAATAAAAGCAAAGGAGTATACTTATGAAACTGTTAGCAGGCGTCAAGGGTACGGGCAAGACCAAAGCCCTCATTGAGGAGGTCAACCGGGTCTGCGGGGAGTCCAACGGCTCCATCGTTTGCATCGAGAAAGGCAGGAAGCTGACCTTTGACCTGAAGTATCAGGCGCGTCTGGTCAATGCGGAGGAATACGGCGTCACCAACGGGGATATGCTGTACGGGTTCCTCTGCGGGATCCTCGCCGCCAACTATGACATTACGGAGATCTTCATCGACGGCGCCTACGCCATCTGCGAGGAAAAGATCGACGAGCTGGAATGCTTCCTCGAGAAAGCCGAGCGGATCACCCGGATCAACAACATCGACTGCCTCGTGACCGCCTCCCTCGACCCGGCGTTGCTTTCGGAGAAGTCCCGGGCGTTCCTCGCGGAATGAGCAAGGTCGACCCCGCTTTGCGGAAGCGATTCCTCGTCGTTTCCGCGTTCCGCACGCTCTGTTTTTACACCGTCGGATCGTTTTTTGAGGTCCTGCTGATGACGGTGAAGGTGTCGGACGAGACGCGGGTGCTCGCCCCGCTGGCGGAGAACCTGCTTGCCAAGTTCGGGACGCTGTTCCTCGCGTCTGCGGTGTTCGGGTTCTCGTTCGCCGTCTTTCTGCCGAAGATGCTGCCGTCCGCCGCGAAGCGGTTCCTGCACATCCTGCTGCTGTTCGTCCCGGTCGTGCTGATCTCCCAGTCGCTGGTCGTCAACGAAACCCTCGATATGCAGGACTACGTCGGGTACTACTTTTTCGCGACGCTCCTCTACCTCGCGCTTTACGCCGTCTGCACCCTCGTCGCACATCTGATTCGCAAGCGTAAGGCATAAACCGCCGAAAAAACGCCAAAGGCACAGGGACCCCTGTGACTTTTGTGTTTCCGTGGCTCCGCCCCGGGTTCCGTTTCGTTGCCGTCCGCCGTTCATTGCCGCCCATTGGGGCGTTGCCCCAAACCCCATTTAGGGGGACTTTTTGAAAAAAGTCCCCCTAAAAACCCTTCAAAAACTTTTCCTTTGGGGAAAATAAAAAAACGCTTCTATGACCAAGGCGCTCCTTTCGGAGCGCCTTTGCGTTATCGAAAATTTCCGGCAGAAGCGAAATACAACAAAATTTCGTTCCGTAGGCGGACATGAGCCGCTGGCTCCAAACACAGTAGTGTTTGGAGCATAGGGACAACCTCAAGAGAAAAATGGCGAAGGCGGCGTCAGTATTGGCGCAAGCCGAGCCATTTTTCGACCAAAGGGGGCATATGGGGGGAAAAGGCAGAGCAAGGCGACGCGCAGCGGAGCCGCCGCGATTGCGTTTGCCCCCCGTAAATTATTATCAGCCGGCAGCCATCCCGTCAAACGCGGACGCGAGGTTCGACTCGGAAACGAACACCACGATGCTGTCCATCACGTTCTTCTTTTCCGCCTTATCGCGGTACTGCGCGGCGTCCGTCAAGCTGATCGTATAGTCCCCCGAGCGGGCGAGCATCGTCTGGTCGCAGGAATCCGCCAGCAGCAGCGACGCGCCCAGCGCATTTTCATCGCGATAGACCAGCACGTTCGGCAGCGGCGTCCGATCGGTCGTGACCAGCAAACGTTCCGCGATGCCGTCGATCCCGTCGTTCGCGTCCACCGTCGTGAACAGCGAATAGTCTCCCCCGTCCGGGTCGTTATACAGTTTCAGACCCGAAACCGCCTTCTGATACGGGGTTTTCGGCTCCAGCAGCGTGACCTTTTCGGTGATCACGTCCGGGTCCAGCTCGCGGTAGGTCACATAGTCCCCACCCTTGCTCTGAACGTCCGTCTTGCTCGTGAAATCGTCGAGCGTCCGCGGGACCACGTCCTCGTCGATCGCCGCGATGCGGGAAATGACCTCGCGGTACATCAGGAACGACGTATATTCCGTCGGATGGCTGTCCGTCTGGCGGTACAGGTCGTAGATCGACTTGCCGTCGTCCAGTTCCTTCTGCAGGATCTCCTTCATATCGACGACCTGCGCACGCGTGCCGCGCACGGCGCTGACGACCTGCTCATAGCGGGTCAGCAGGTCCTCGTTCTTTTCCGCCACGTCCTCCTCGCGGAAGATCGACGGGTCCATCGTCGTCATATCCGGCAGGAACACATAGATCAACGCCACCTCCGAGCCGTTGGCACGGTTGGCATACGCCGAATAGGTGCTGGCGACCATGGACTTGATGCGGTTGACCTCGGACGCGGTATACAGTTTCGCGCTCAGGTAATCCTGCAGATAGGTCGAGAAATACAACCGGGATTCGTTCCCGACGGAGACGCCCTTGCCGTCAAGACGGGTGTCCGCCGTGGAATCGTAGGGAGCCGTGAAGGAAAGCGGTTCGCCGATCTCCTCCTCGCCCTTCATGGCGGTCGCGGCGTAGTTCGCCTTGCGCGTCCCCGGCAGGTCGAACGGGATGATGAAATACTCCTCCGTGCAGACCTCCGTCACGTCGGTGGTGCCGCCGCCTCCGCTGACCCGAATAGCGTCCACGCCTGCGTCCAGCGCTTCCTGCGTCAGCTGTCCGAACACGGCGACGTTGGTCGGCGTGATGCTGATGACTTTATGGATGGTCATGTACTCGTTGTACGCGAGCGCTTCGTCGTCCGACGGGAGATTCTCCGAGCCGGAGGAAGTGTAGATGATGTCCCGAAAAATATTTTCGTCCGGGGAGCCCTTCGGCACGCAGGCAGCGAACAGCATCCCGAGACACAGTACCCCTGCGAGCAGCAAAAGCACTTTCTTTTTTTTCAAACAAATCATATGGGTATCCTCTTTCCCGGGGAACCGCCCCGCATCGCCTCGCACGGAGACAACATACCAGTTCTATTCCTATTATAAGGGATTCCGCGAAAATATGCAAGAGCATTTCGCCCATTTCTTTGGATTTGGGCGGAGAATTATCGGTGGCATTTTTGTCGTTTTTTCACAAACCGCACCCGTACGCACGCTACAGGAACAGCACCGACAGCACCCACACCGGCACCTGCCAGCAGCACTGGAACAGCAGCGCACGTCCCGCGCCGAACGCGGCCAGATCGCCGGTCAGCGCGAGGAATCCGACCGCAAGCACCGAAAGCAGCATCGAAACCACCGAAACGATCGCGTTGCAGCGCGTGACGTGCCGCACCCGGTCGCAGAGCGAGAACATACACAGGAAATTGTGCAGCGACGAACTGCACACCACGCCGCCCGCCGCACGGGCGGTATTCCCGGCGATCTCGTCCGGCGAATCCTGCTTGAGCACCGCGATCGGGCATTTGCGGAAATGCACGGAAGCGCTGACCAGCTCGTTGGTGATGTTCGGGTCCATAGTCTTGACGCCGAGGCACATCCCCGCACGGTAGAGGTCCTGCAGAAGCTGGTCGAACCGGGGGTTGACGCGGTAGCGGACGTAGAACTTCGCCGCAAGCTGCTCGTCGATGACGACGTACATCACCGACCCGACGCCGCTTTCGTACCCGTCGTCGCCCTGGTCGACCGGCGCGTCGAAGCGGTAGCGGCGCAGGTAGCTGCGCTTGCCGAGGAAGATGTGCCGCCCGTCGATGGCGACGCAGATGCCGTCGGCGACGTTTTCGATGACCCGGGCGGAGGTCGGCTTTTCGATCGCCCCGTCGATCATGCGGGCGGTCACCCGTGCGAGCGGTCCGCCGAGGTAGGCGAACACACGCGCCACATCCGGGATGACCTTATCGATGCGGTAATCGCCGTAGGTCTTGACGCTCGTGATGTTGACCATGCTCGGCGGGAAGACCTCCGTATCGGCGAAGGACAGTTCGGACGCCATCGCGTACTCCTCCGCGATATTTCCGCCGATGAATCCGCCCGAGCACTTCTTCCCCTTGCGGGTCGCCGACGCGAGCGGCAGGGAGATCAGGAAGAACACGGCGGAAGGCGTCGCGAACGCGACGACGGCGGCGAAGGCGCGGAACGCTTCGTCCGCCCGTGCGCCCCGCCAGAACAGGATCCCGCACAGCGCACACGCCAGAAGCAGCAGCGCCGGGGTCAGAAAATGCAGCAGATCGTAGTATTTCGGACGTGCGCTGACCCGTTCGGCGAACCCGTCGATGAAGTCCGCACGGCGGACCGTGTAGATCTCGCTGTCCTCATACAGGTACCGCCCGAACGCCTCGGATTCCTTGGCGACGTTTTCCGCCTTCTCCGCGACGTACTTCGGACGCTTGGACGAAACCACGCGGAACGCGTGGAAATTCTGCGACGCGGCGAGCAGGTCCGACGCCGCCGCACACAGTGCGCAGAACCCGAGCGGCAGTCCGTACAGCCGCAGCGAGTCCACCGCCGGCTCCCCGACGACCAGCACCCCGGCGTACACCGCCATGCAGACCAATCCGCACACGAGCAGGCTTTCCGGCACCAGTTTCCGTGCGAACAGTCCGCGCACCCCGCGTACCAACGCCGGCAGCACCGTCAACGCGCACAGGAACAACGCCTGCAGGTCCAGCAGCACATACAGCCGCACGCCCGCGCTCCCGCGGTTCAGCAGCGAGCCGAACAGCCCGTCCGAGCCGGAAAATTCCACCCAGAAAAGCAAAATCCCGGCGAGCAGGCAAAGCCCCAGCCGCAGCAGGGCGAGCCGCCGCTCCCGCAGCAGCTTTCCGCCGATCTCGATATTCTGCGAGCGGTTGGTATAGAGCAGCAGCGGGCGCTCCTTGGTCCGCCCGGACCGCACCCGTTCCTTTCGGACCGGCTCCTCCCCCCGGTCGCCGTCCTCCATCATGTCGAACGCGAGCCGGAGGTTCAGGTCCGTCTCGTCCATCTCCGGGCGGAGCGGCTCGACGTCCGTCTCCTCCGGGAACAGGGAGAGCTGCGCGTCGTCCTCCGGTTCGTCGGGGATCCCGCTTTCGACCACCTTTTTCCCGAGCGCTTCGTAGTCCCGGTCGAACGTGGGGACCGGGCGGGGCTCCCGCCGCCGCTCCTTGAGGGTCATTTCGTCCCCGAGCGGGAACATCTCGGTCTGCCCGAGCAGGTCCAACTCCGGCTCGTCCTCCTCGTCCGAGAACCGTGCCGACGGGTCGGTCCCGACACGCTTTGCGAGCTCCTCGGCGCTGATGTCATCGGCGTCCCGCATGGCTTCCCGCAGTTTTTCGGTCCGCTTGGCGGCGGTCTGCGCGTTCGGGTCCAGATAGCCGAGCAGCTTGTCCCCCTGCAGGCTCTTGGCGAGCACCTCGCGAAGCTCCTGCGTGTCGCTCTTTTCGTCGCGGATCTCACGGGTGCTGTAGCGGTCGATCAGTTCGATGGTCTCCGCGTCCAGCGTGCGGGCGTCCGGCTTTTCGGGTTTTTCCGTACCGTCCGTCCCCTCGCCGATCGGCGGGGCGATGATGGTTTTGGTCAGACGCGCCTTTTCCGCCTCGCGCTTCTCCTGCAAGGCACGCGCCGCTTCGTTCTCCTCGTCCGCCTCCCGCAGGAGTTCGGAAATGTCCAATTCGCCGTTCTGTTCGTTCAAGCGTACCACCTACCCCTTCGCAGCGCGATTGCGCTGCCTCGCCGCCTCAAAAAGCACGACCGCCGCCGCGTTTGAAACGTTGAGGGAATTGATTTTCCCGTACATCGGGATCCCGGTCAGGAAATCGCTCTGCTCCTTCAGCAAACGGGAAACGCCTTCCCCTTCGCTGCCCAGCAGCAACGCGATCTTCCCGCGAAAATCCTGTTCTTCGTAGGGCGTTCCGCCCATTTCCACCGCCCAGATCCACACCCCGTGCGCCTTGAGCGTTTCCATCGCGGACGCGAGATTCGCCGTCCGTGCGATCGGCACATGGAACACCGCGCCGGCGCTCGCCTTCGCGACCGTCCCGTTGACCCCGACGGCACGACGCTTCGGCAGGATGACCCCGTTCGCACCGGCACATTCCGCCGAACGCAGGATCGCACCGAGGTTGTGCGGGTCGGACACCCCGTCGAGCAGGACGTAAAACGGCTCCTGCCCGTCCGATTCGGTCTTTTCCAGCAGCTCCTGCACGGAAAGATAGGCGGTCTCCGCCGCGTAGGCGAGCACCCCCTGGTGCGCTCCGCCGCCCGACAGGGCGTCCAGCTTGCGCACGTCCGTTTCCAGAAGCGGAATCCCCTTCGCAAGCGCGAGCGCGCAGAGCGGCGAAAGCGAGCCGTCCCGCTCCCCGCTTCGGATCAGCACCCGATCCACCTGCCGTCCGCTTTTCAGCAGTTCCGTCACGGCGTTCCGCCCGATGAACAGTCCGTCCTGCCCGTTCGGGACTTCCCGTCGGTTCTTTTCCATGTCCGCATTTCCTTCCTATTAATTAAAAGATCGTCCGTTCACACCGCACGGTGCAGGTTCGGCGACGCGAGCAGCGCCAGCAGTGCGTCCGTCCCGAACAGGAAGAACCGCCGCCCGAACTGTTCCTGCAGTACGGCGGAAAATCCCGTCCCCGTCCGAACGACTTGCCAGATCACGCCGACGCCGAAGAACAGCAGGAACGCCGCACACAGCCCGACGAACGTCGCGAGATACGGGTACCGCCGAAGCCCCTTCCGCGTCGCGGCGACCGCAAACGCGCACAGCAGCAGCGAAAGCAGGAACCCTCCGCTCCCGCCGAGCAGCACCCCGTACCCGCTCGCAAGCCCCGGGTACACCGGCAGCCAAAGCCCCGCGAACAGGTACAGCCCCGCCGCGAGCAGCGCGAACATCGGCTCGAGCGCCACGCCGGAGAGCAGCAGCACGGCGACCGCCGGGGACATTCCGCCGACGCTGTATCCGCCGAGCGCGCAGGCGCCGAACGCGAACACGACCGCCCCGCAGAACTGCCTTGCCGTTTTGTTTTTCATGCGCAGCCCTCTCCTTTACAAAACTTTTGCGATTTTTCGCAGAAAAACGGATCCATCACGCCCGTTTGCACGAAACCGAATTTTTACCGAACCTTTATTTCTACACAGCGCTACGCCCGTGCAAACAGGCGCAAAGCACCTGTTTGCACGAAACCGTAACCCGTAGTTCTCCCTTAGCTATACGTTCATTCCCAACACAGCACCACGCCCGGGCAAGCAGGCGGTTCACGCCCGTTTGCACGAAACCGAATTTTTACCGAACGTTCATTTCCACAGGCACCACGCTTGGGCAAACAGGTGCCTCCGCACCTGTTTGCACGAAACCGAACTTTCACCGAACGTTCATTTCCACAGGAACCACGCTTGGGCAAACAGGTGCCTCCGCACCTGTTTGCACGAAACCGAAACCCGTACTTCTCCATTAGCTATACGTTTATACGGTTTCAGTATAACATATCCGCAGAAAAAACGCAAGATGCTGTTGACTTTTTTTGCGAACAATTTATAATGAATGGAAAGAAAAGCGAAAGGAAGTTTTTCCGATGTCCGTCACCTATTCCGCCGGGTGCGACCCGAACGCCATCCAAGCCTACCTGAACCGAGCGATCCGCGACGGCGCGACCCTGCGCGCCTTCCGGCTCTACCGCAAAGGCGAAACGGCGTCCGCCGACCTCGCCCCCTACCGCCCGGACGACCGACAGCACCTCTATTCCCTCTCGAAGTCCTTCACCTCCGTCGCCGTCGGCATCGCGCAGGACCTCGGGCTCCTGCGGACGGACGAACGGATGCTGGACCTCTTCCCGGACTGCGCTCCGCCGGAAATTTCGGAGAATCTCGCCGCAATGACGCTCGGCGACGTGCTTTCCATGCAGTCCGGTCACGAAGTCTGCCACCTCGACAAAATGCGCTTCTCCGAGGACGCGGTCAGGACCTTCCTCGCCATGCCGGTGGTTTACAGACCCGGTACGCGGTTCGTCTATTCGACCGGGGGGACCTGCGTCTGCGGTGCGGCGGTGGAGAAGCGTGCCGGAATGCCGTTTGCGGACTTCCTGCAGAAATACCTGTTCGATAAGCTGGAGATTCCCCGCCCGCGGGCGGTCTGCACGGCGGACGGTCGCCACTGCGGCGGGATCGGCATTTACCTGTCCGTGGACGAGGTCTACCGATTCGGACAAATGCTGCTGGCGGGCGGCGTGTACGGCGGCGAACGCATCGTCAGCGAAGCCTACCTCCGCAAGGCGACCTCCCGCGTCGCCGACACGACCGACGACGGCTCCGAGGACTGGAACGTCGGGTACGGCTACCAATTCTGGCGCAACGCCCGCGGGGGCTTCCGCGGGGACGGCGCGTTCGGGCAGTTGTGCGTCGTCCTGCCGGAGGAGGACACGCTGTTCGTCCAATTCGCCGAACTCGGCAGTATGCAGGCGGAGCTCACGTCCATCTACCAACTGCTGGACGAGATCTGCGAAAGCCCGTCGAAGCCCTGCGTCGGCGGATTTGCCGACGTCCATTCCCCCCTGCCCGGCGGACGGTTCGCGCCGAAAACCTACGCGTTCGCGCCCAATCCGACGGGCGTCCGTGCGGCGACGCTGACCGTCGGCGGGGACGGCGTGCTGACCGTTCGGTTCGAGACGGACTACGGCGTGCAGCTGCTTCGCGCAGGCGGCGGAACTTGGACGGAGAGCGCGCCGATGCTCAGACTCTGCCGCCCGACCATTTCCCAGCTCGACCCGCATTACGGCTGGATCGAGACCTTGCGCCTGCGCTCCTCCTTCGCCGTCGAAGGGGATTCGGTCCGCGTCGTCTGCCGCCACGGCGACGCCCCGCACACCCAAACGTTGGTCTTTTCCCCGGACGCCCTGCGCCTGACCGTCAACGTCGGCGACCAGCCGGTCGGCGAACTTCGGGGATGCTGATATGGCGCTGCTGCTTGCCCCCGCCGGAAGCCCGGAAGCCCTGCGTGCCGCAATCGACGCGGGTGCGGACGAGGTCTACCTCGGCGGACTTCGGTTCAATGCCCGTGCCGGGGCTAAAAATTTCACGCGGGAACAGCTCGTCGACGCCGGTCGGCTCTGCCGGGACGCGCACGTCCGCCTGCTGTACGCCCTCAATACGCTCTTTTTCGACCGCGAACTGCCGGACGCGCTCGCCGAAGCGGATTTCCTGCAAAAGGAAGTCCGCCCGGACGCGTACATCCTCCAGGACCTGGGCTTGGCGAAACGGCTGAAGGAGAAATACCTCGACGCCGTCCTCCACGCGAGCACGCAGCTTCGCGTCCATTCGTCCGCCGGCGGGAAACTGCTGCGGGAGCTGGGCTTTTCGCGGGTCGTGCTCGCCCGCGAGATGGCGCGGGAGGACGTCGCGTCGTTCGTGCGGGACGCGGGAGTGGACAGCGAGGTGTTCGTCCACGGTGCGCTTTGCGTGTGCGAGAGCGGCGGGTGCCTGTTTTCCGCCATGGTTGGCAAGCGGAGCGGCAACCGGGGGGAGTGCGCCCAGCCCTGCCGCCTGCCCTATCGGGGCGCGGACCCCTATCCCCTGTCGCTGCGGGACAACTGCTTAGCGCCGGTGCTGGAGGACCTGTGCTCCCTCGGCGTGACGGCGCTCAAGATCGAGGGGCGCATGAAGTCC
>CANQVQ010000046.1 GCA_947627335.1 uncultured Clostridia bacterium
CGTGATGGTATCCACGTCCTGCGTCGTCATCTTCTCCTTGACGACCTTGTCCATGCGGGAGAAGCCGATGCGGAGCTGGTTGAGCAGCAGCTCGCCCACGGCGCGAATGCGGCGGTTGCCGAGGTGGTCGATGTCGTCGACCGAACCGACCCCGTGGGACAGGGCGAAGAGGTAGTTGACCGAGGCGAACACGTCCTGGATCGTGACCGTCGGCGGGATCAGCTCGTTCCGACGCTTGTCGATCGCTTCCCGGAGCGCATCGCGGTCGTCCGTGCCGACCTCGCGCAGGATCTCCAGAAGCACGTCAAGGCAGACGGCTTCGTCCAGCCCCAGTTCCGCGTCCGGGATCCCGGTCAGCCCTTCGGCGCGCACCATGCGGTTGGTGAACACCTTCACCTCGACCTCCTGGTTCTCCTCCTCGACGAGGATGGACGCCTCGCACACGCCGGCACGCTCGATCGCCTCCGCGTCGCTTCGGGTCAGCTTCCTGCCGGCTTCGCAGACGACCTCGCCGGTCAGCGGGGACACCGCGTCCTTCGCGAGCACATACCCGGTAATGCGGCGAGCGATGGAGAGCTTCTTATTGAATTTATATCTGCCGACGGCGGAAATGTCGTAACGCTTCTCGTCGAAGAACAGGTTGTTCAGAAGGGTCTGCGCGGACTCGAGGATCGGCGGTTCGCCCGGGCGGAGCTTTTTATAGATCTCCTTGAGCGCCTCGTCCGTCGGATTGGTGGCGTCCCCGAGCATCTGAACGCGTTCGACCTCGGCGTTGATGGTATCCCGCTCAAACGTCTCGCGGAGCATGGGTTCGTCGCCGAACTTTTCAAGGATCTGTTCGTCGGTCCCCAGTCCGAACGCACGAAGCAGGATCGTGACCGGCATCTTGCGGTTCTTATCGATCCGGACGTAGAACACGCCGGACGCGTCCGTTTCGTACTCCAGCCATGCCCCGCGATAGGGAATGACCGTAGCGGCGAAGAGGTGGTTGCCCGCCTTGTCGCCGGTCATGCTGTAATAGATGCCGGGGGAACGGACCACCTGCGAAACCACGACGCGCTCCGCGCCGTTGATGACGAACGTGCCGGACGGGGTCATGACCGGGAAATCGCCCATGTAAATTTCCTGCTCCTTGACCTCCCCGGTCGACCGATTGGTCAGCCGGACCGTCACGCGGAACGGAGAAGCGTAGTTCAGATCCCGCTCCTTGCATTCCTCGATCGTGTACTTCGGCGGATCGCTCAGCGAGTAATCGATGAACTCGATCACCAAATTGCCCGAATAATCCATCATCGGCGAGATGTCCTTGAGGACCGTAGCGATGCCCTTGGTTCGGAAATCCTCAAAGGACTTTTTCTGCACCTCGATCAGATTCGGCATCTCGATGACTTCATCGATCCGGGAAAAGGACAATCTCTTCGTCTTGCCGAGCGTCTGTTCATGTACCATTCCGCTTATTCACTCCATTTCTTTTGTTGCCGCACGCGTTCCGTTCCTGTGAAAACCGCAAAATCTTGTGGGAAGTTCCACGCTTGCCCACCAAAAGTGGGGTTTAGGCGGGATTTTCACACAAGGCGATTTGCACCCATTCTCATTTTTGCATACTTCTGTATTGTAGCGCAGTATGATATATTATCACAATTTCCACGGCTTGTCAAGAGTTTTTCGCAAAAAAGAGGAAAAATCTGCGCAAAAGTCCGCTTTCGACCGCCTTTTCCGAATTTTTTGCGGCAATTTTGCCCCGCACGATTGCATTTCGCGAAAAAATGTGGTACACTATGCGGGTAAAACGGAAAAAAGAAAAGGAAACACTGCTTATGCTGGCTACCGAACTGGAATCCGCCGTCTCCGGCGGCTCGCTCGACACCGCGTTCTCCGCCCTCTACCGCGACCCCGCGCAGGCGCGCAAGCGCTGGACCAACCTATTGCGGACCTTCCGCGAACGCTACGGCGACCGCGAAGTCCTGCTCGTCTCCGTCCCCGGGCGGACGGAAATCTCCGGCAACCACACCGACCACAACAACGGCTGCGTGCTGGCCGCCTCGGTGGACCTCGACGTCATGGACGTCGTAGATCTCTCCGATCTGGACCCGGAAACCGTCAAAAAAGGCACGTCCGCGTCCCTGATCGCGGGGGTCTGCGACGCGTTCCGCAGGGAAGGGCTTTCGTTCGGCGGATTCGTCGCCTGCACGACCAGCGGCGTCCTGCCCGGCTCCGGGCTTTCCTCGTCCGCCGCATTCGAGGTGCTTTGCGGGAAACTGCTTTCCGAATTATATAACGGCGGGAAGGTCCCGGCGATGCGCTTGGCGAAAGCGGGACAGTGCGCGGAGAACCTGTTCTTCGGCAAGCCCTGCGGACTGATGGACCAGGCGGCCTGCGCCTGCGGCGGATTCCTGTACATCGACTTCGCCGACCCCGCGAACCCCTTGACCGAAAAGCTGTCCTTCGACCCGGAGCGAGAGGGGTACACCTTCTGCATCGTCAATACCGGCGGCAGCCACGTCGACCTGACCGCGGATTACGCGGCGGTCCCGGCGGAAATGCGTGCCGTCGCGGGGGCGCTCGGCAAGCGGGTGCTGCGGGAATGCGACGAAACCGCCCTCCTGTCCCGCCTGCCCGCCGTCCGTGCGTCCGTCGGGGACCGCGCCGTCCTGCGCGCCCTGCACTTCTTCGCCGAAAACCGTCGGGTCGGGCTGCAGCGGGAAGCGCTCAAGAACGGCGACGGAAAGACTTTTCTCCGGCTCGTGACCGAGTCCGGCAGGTCCTCGTTCATGTACTTACAGAACGTCTACGCGCCCGGAAATCCCGCCGAGCAGGGCATTTCGCTCGCGCTCGCGCTTTCCGAACGGTTCGGGGCGGTCTGCCGGGTACACGGCGGCGGATTCGCCGGGACCGTTCAGGCGTACGTCCCGACCGAATTGGCGCACGCCTACCGCGAAACGGTCGAAGGGGTGTTCGGGACCGGGTCCTGTATGCTGCTGCGCGTCCGTCCGTTCGGCGCCGTCGCCGTCACGGCGGCAGGGGTGCGCGAATGAACGGTTTTTCCCTGTCCTTTCGGTGGGCGCCGTATGCAGGCTGAGATCTTCATGCTGTTCTCCTCGTCGAAGGGGAACAGTTGTCTGGTCCGAAACGGGCGGGACGTGTTCCTTATCGACGCCGGGACGTCCGCGAAACGGATCGAAGCCGCGCTCCGCTGCGTCGGGACCGAACCGACCGAACTGCAGGCGGTCTTTCTGACCCACGAGCACGCCGATCACATCGCCGCCCTCAACCAGCTCTGCAAGCGCTACGGTCTGCCGGTCTACGCGCCCGTCGGCTGCGCCGAAACGCTTGCGGCGCTCTGCCCGGACGCCCTGCCGTTCCTGCGCCCGTTCGCGCCGGGAAGCGTGCTTTCGCTCGAACGCACGCGGCTCTATGCCGTTCAGACCCCGCACGACGCCGCCGGTTCCGTCGGCTATCGGATCGACCTTTCCGGCGACCTGTTCGGCTACTTCACCGACCTCGGACGGCTGACCCCGTCCGTCGTGCGTGCGATCTCCGGCTGCCGCCGGGTGGTCATCGAATCCAACCACGACGTGCAGATGCTGCAAAGCGGTCCCTACCCGGAACCGCTCAAGCGACGCATTCTCGGCAAATTCGGGCACCTCTCGAACGCCGACTGCGCTTCCCTCCTGCCGCATCTGCCCGCCTACGGCACCCGACGCATCCTGCTCGCGCACCTGTCCGAGCACAACAATACCCCCGCCCTCGCCTACGAGGAGAGCGCCGCCCGCCTGCGGGAGCCGCTGTCCGCCGGAGAGGTGACGCTCGCCGTCGCCGCCCCGTCCTGCGCCGTGGAGCTGTGAGCAACCGAAAACGGCGCCCCCGACACGTTTTTTCCGCGCCGGGGGCCTTTTTCGCTATACTTCCCGGTCGAGGTAGAACGACCACAGCAGCGTCTCCCGCACCGGTCGCCCGGTCATACGTTCGACCGCCCTGCGGTAACATTCCAACTGTAACGCGTGCTTCTTTCGCAGCAGCGCGCCGTCCGAAATGCGGTCGGTCTTGTAATCGACGACGGTCATGCTGCCGTCCGCTTCGGCGAAAAAGCAGTCGATGACCCCCTGCAGCAGCACGTCCTCTCCCTCGTCCCCGCCGAGCAGCGTCGCGGGGACCCGAACGGAGAAGCGCTGCTCGCGGTAGACCGCGCTGCTTGCGCGGATCCGGGCGTACAGGCTGCTGCGGAAGAACCGCTCCAGCCCGTTCTCGTCGAGCAGGGAAAGTTGTTCCTCGCGCAGCATACGGGCCGCCCGCAGGCGTTCCACCTCGGCGTGTACGCCGTTTTTCTCCACATTTTCCCAACGGCAGAACTGCAGGAACACATGGTTGGCCGTCCCGGCGTCCGCCGCCGTTCCGCCGACGGTCCCGCCGATGAAGGACGGCGTGCGAAGCAGCGACGACGCGCCGTATTCCACGACGGCGCCCCGTCGGAACGTCCCTTCCTTGAGCGCGGAGACGGAAACCTTCGCCGGAAGGTCGCTGTCGCGGAACGGGTAGGCGAACCGCACCGCCCGGATCGCTTCCGGGGTGAGGAAGGACGGTTCCGCCGGGACTTCCGTCGGTTCGGGCGGAGGCGCGACCGCTTCTTCCGCCCGATTTTCCGCCGTTTCGGGTAGCATCCGCAGGACCCGGCAGTCCGGCTCCTGCTCGGACAGCACCGCGTTCATCACGATGTCGAGCACACTGCGCGGGGAACGCCGATGAAAGTCGCCGTCAAGGTCGCTCCGTTTGCACTTGCCGACCAGGTACAGCCGCTCCCGCGCACGGGTGCAGGCGACGTACAGTTTGCGCAGTTCCTCGCCGTACGCCGCGTCCCGCTCCGCCATCGACGCGTAACTGTTCAGCAGGGTCTCCCGCTCGGTCAGCCGCTCCGGGTCCCGCAGCCGAAAGAAGATCCCGTCCTTGCGAAGCAGCGTGTACGACTTCTGCGTATGCCTGCCGAACAGGTCCCGCTCGCAGTCGCACAGGAACACCGTCTCGTATTCAAGCCCTTTCGATTTGTGGATCGACGTCAGCAGGACGCAGTCCTCGTCGCCGCCGTCCTCCCCGCCGGACGGATCGAGTTGACGCTCCTCCGACGCACGCAGGTAGGAAAGAAACCCGGAAAGCCCCTTGTATCCGCCGGACTCGAATCTGCGGGCGAAGTCGAACAGCAGCAGCAGACCGTTCCGCTCCCGCCGATTGCAAAGGGACAGCAGCCCGTACCGCGTATACAGCTCCCAAAGGAAGGCGTGGCAGGGCATTCCCTCCGCGGACAGGCGCATTCGGTCGAGGTTCGCGAGGAATCCGGCGCACTTTTCGGGAAGCCCCTCCGCAAGCGCACCGCCGCCCTCCGCCGCATACCGCAGCGCACGGCACAGCGGACCCGATTCCCGCATCGCACAGCGGACCGCGTAGACCTCCCCGGCGGAAAATCCGCCGACCGGACTGCGCAGCATGGCAAAGAGCGAAACGTCGTCCGTCGGATCGTCGACGGCCCGCAGCATCGCGACGGCGAGCAGGATCTCCGGGCGGTCGAAGAAGGGGTTTTCCGTCGTGACGCGGCAGGGGATCCCCCGCTCCCGCAGGGCTTTCTCATAGACCGCCGTATGTCCCTTCAACGCGCTGAAAAGCAGCACGACGTCCCGGTAACGGTACGGGACCGGTCCGTCCGGCGTTTCCCGCCGCCCGTCCGAGAGCAGGCGGACGATCTCGTCGGCGATGAACGCCGCTTCCCGCTCCTGCGCGAGGGATGCGTCCTTTTCGTACGGGGCGACGGCGACGGTCACGGGATACGGCTCGGCGTCCGTATCCTTGGCGAAAACCAGTTCCTCCCCCCGATATTCCCGCTCGTACGCGGTCCCGACGGTCGCGACGCGGAAAAGCATATTGACGAACCGCACGATCCGCTCCCCGCACCGAAAATTATCCCGCAGGAACACACGCGCCTGCGTCGCGTTCGGGTCGTTTTTTGCGTCTTCGTAGTCCGCGAACCGATCCTTGTAGTCCAAGAAGATGTCCGGGTACGCGTTGCGGAATCGGTAGATGGACTGCTTGACGTCCCCGACCATGAAGCGGTTCCTCCCGTCCGAAAGCAGGGAGAAAAGCCGATCCTGAAGCGGGGAAACGTCCTGGTATTCGTCGATGTAGATCTCCCGGATCTGCCGACGCATGGCGAGGCAGAACGGCGTCGGCTCCCCGTCCTTTTCGAGCAGCTGCAGCAGGAAATGCGGGGCGTCCGCAAAGTCGATGACGCCGCGCTCCCGCTTGAGCGCCGCGTAGCGCCCGTCGAATTCCCGCAGGAATTCCAGCATCGCGTCGATCACCCGCCCGGTCTTTTCAAACTGCTCCGCCGCGTCCGCCGGTTCGGCGAGGAAGGGCGAGACCGCATCGGTAAGCCCGTCTTTCAGCTCGGCACGGGCGGTTTTGTACCGTTCCCGATCCGCCGCGGACAGTTTTCCGCCCTGCATGGACGGCACGCCCGCGGTGCAGAATGCCTTTGCCGCCGCCGCAAAGACCGCGTATGACCGCTTCGCCGCGTCGTACAGCAGACGCGCCTGCGCCCGCAGGTATTCCGCCGCCTTCCCGTTCGGCGAACCGTCCGCCCCCGCGAGGAAAACGCACAGTTCGTCCGCTTCGTCCGAAAGCGCTTCCAGACGGCGCAGCAGCAGTTCCCGCAGGGAATTCCCCACGGCGGTCTCAAACACGTCCCCCCCGCCGGAAAGCCGTTCCGCGTCCGAAAGCAGGGTCTTTCCCTTCTCCGCAAGCCAGCCGAACGGGTCGTCGAACGCCCGCAGGCGACCGTAAAGGTCAAACAGGACCTCGAGCAGTCTGCCGTCCCCCTTCCCGTCCGAAAACGTGTCGCACAGCAGGGCATACGCCGCCGGTTCCCGCTCGCTGAACGCGTCGGCGGCGTCCTCGAGGG
Organism: uncultured Clostridia bacterium; assembly: GCA_947627335.1. Classification (GTDB taxonomy): domain Bacteria; phylum Bacillota; class Clostridia; order Oscillospirales; family CAG-382; genus Coliplasma. Next base: position 6,944 of record CANQVQ010000046.1, read on the forward strand.
ATTCAAACGCGAGCAGTCGCGTCTCCTTTTCGTCGGCCTGACGGAACTTCGGGGACAGCCCGAGCGCCTGAAAATTCGCACGCACGATCCCGCCGCAGAACGCGTCGATCGTGCTGATCCGTGCGCTCGGCAGCAGGTACAGCTGCGCACGGTACCGCCGGTCCTGCGGATGCTCCGCCGCAAGGCGGCTGATCGCCTGATACAGTTTTTCTTTCAGGTCCGCCGCGGAAGCGTTCGTAAAGGTCACGATCAGGAAATCCATGACCGAGTCCCCGCGCTCGATGCGCTCGATGATCCGCCGGGTCAGCACGGTGGTCTTGCCGCTCCCCGCGCCGGCGGAGACCAGCAGGGTCAGGTCCCGCGAATCGATCGCATCCCGCTGCGATGTGGTCCAATTCGGCATTCGCTCATTCCTCCTCCGGTTCCGTATCCGCCTTGCACCGTCGGCAGGCGGAACGCAGTCCGCAATAGGTACAGGCGCTGTGCGAGCTGTCCGGCGAAATCGGGCGGACGTCCATTTGCCCGTCGAAAATGCTTTCCGCCGTGTCGATCAGCTGCGACGCGAGCAGTTCCCCAAGCTCGTCGAACCCGTCCGCCGAAAGGGTCGAAGCGGTGTGCTTGATTTTCCCGTCCGCGCCCGGCGTCACCGGGATATACCGCCCGCTTTCGCTCTCGTCCATCGCACGCACGATCTCCGCGTCCTCGAGAAGAAGCCCGGACTGCCTGATCTCCTTCTCCGCCTTTTTGCGGATCTCGCCGTCGCTCTCGTTCCCCGTCGTCCTGACGATCGGGAGGACCGCCGGCTGGTACAGCACGCCCGCCGGCTTCGCCTGTCCGCGCCCGTCCGACGTCACGCGGCAGTACGCGAACAGGTACAGCAGCATTTGCTCGTCGAGCCCGTATTCCCGCACGAAGTCGAGCTTGAGCGACTTTTTATAGGTCTTGTAATCCACCACGCGCACATACCGTTCGCCGTCCCGCTCGTACTCGTCCACGCGGTCGATCACGCCGCAGAGCGAGACGGTTTTCCCGTCCCCGCACGGCAATTCCGGCGCAGGAAGCCCGCCGGGACCGAGCCCGAGGCGGACCTCAAATCCCACCGGGCGGAACCGACTGCCCGCGAGTTCCCCGGACAGGTTCCCGAGCAGCAAACGCAGGGTCCTGCGCAGGTTGCGGCAGGTGAGCCGGAAGCGTGCGTTCGCGCCGTTCACGGCGTCGATCGCGTCAAGCTGTTCGCGGAACAGCTCGTCCGTTTCCCGGTCCAGTTCCTCCTCGGACGCGGGCGGTTCAAAGCGCCCGTTCGCCATGTGGCGGTCGAGGAAGCGTTCGAGGATCCGGTGGACAAACGTCCCCGCCGTCATCGTATTGAACCCGTTCTTCCGCAGTTCCTTGAGTTTCAGAAGGTTCACCCCGAAGTAGGAAAACGGGCAGTAGCGGTACCGTTCGAGCGCGCTCGGCGAAAGGCGCAGGGTGCGCTCCCCGAACGAAATGCGGGCGACCGGGTCGGCGATCGCGGGACGTGCGACGGGCGGTTCGACCCCCTTTTCGGCGAGCAAGCCGCGCAGGGCGTCCCGCTCCTTTCCGTCGGGCAGCGTAAAGAACACCGCCGACGCGTTTTCCGCCGAAAACAGCGCTTGCTCCCCGACGCCGGTGTACAGAAGCGTGCGCAGACGCGGGAAGAGCGCACGAATGCGCAGGATCGCGGGGGACGGGCGAAGCGTTTCCCCCTTCAGCGACGACGCCGGGTAGGTCAGCACCAACCGCTCGGACGGGGCGGCGACCGCCGAATAGAAGTAGAACCGCTCCGCACGCAGGCGGGAAAGCCGGGGTTCGACCACCGAAAGCCCCGCCGTCTCCAGTTCCGCCGCTTCCGCGTCGCCGAACAGCGGGTCGTCGCCCGGGGACGCCGGGAACACCCCGTCCCCGCAGCCCATCACGATGACCGCCCGCGCACGGTCGGGACGCAGCAGGGACGCCTCCCCGACCGTCACCGAATCCTGCGACGGCGGGATCGACCCGAGGCTGTACTGCCGCACGGTCAGCGTAAACAGCGAAAGCATCCGCCGGACCGTCATCGGCTTCTCCCCGCAGATCTCGTCGAGCCGCTCGAAAATGCCGGTCAGCAGCGACCAGAGCTGGCTTTCCTTCTCCGCACGCTCCCATTCGCCGCTCCGCAGGCGTGCGTTGACCTTTTCCACATACAGCGACGGTGCGCCGACCCGTTCGAGGTGCGCGTAGACCGCCCGCAGGATGTCGCGCCCGCAAAGCGGCTTTCTCCGAAGCGCCTCGACCAGTTCCCGCCAGGCGGGCGCCAGCGCGTCCCGCGCATCGTTGACCGCCGCGAGCAGGGCGGTCTGCTCCTCGGTCAATTCCCCTTCGCAGAACCCGTCCGGGTTGCGTTCCCAGCGTTCCTCGCCGTACCACGCCTTCCCGCGCAGGCCCCAGCTTTCCGCGTACCGCAGCAGCAGGTCGCCGCTCTCCGCGTCGATGGTTCCGCCCGCGTAGCCGCTCTTGAGGTACCGCCGCACCGCGTACGGCGAAAAATCCGTCGCCGCCAGTTCCATCGCCGCACCGACAAAGGTGAACAGCGGATAGGACAGCAGTTCCTCCTTTTCCGTGAAGAAAAACGGGATATGATTCTGCCGCAGCGTCGCGTCGAGCACCCCGGCGTACGCGTCCGTCCCCCGCGCAAGCACGGTGATCTCCCGATAGCGGTACCCTTCCCGCGCAAGGCGCAGGATCTCGGACGCGACCGCCTCCGCTTCGCCGAACAGGTTCTCCGCCTGCACCATTCGGATCGCCTCCGGCTCCCCGTCGAATACCGGCGAATCCTCCGACCAGAGCTTCCGCTCCAAAAACCGCAGTTCTTCCCGTTCGCTCCGCCGATACGGACCGACCGGGATCTCCCGATAAGTCCCCGCGAGGCGCATCAGCCGCTTCGCGCAGGCCTCGTTCCCCTCGAAAATTTCCCGCCCGTCGTACACGGCGGTGCAGTAGACCGCCTGCGCCTGCCGTATGATCTGCTCTAAGACTGCGTACTCCTGCCCGGTGAAGGTGTAGTACCCGTCCACGAACACCAGTTTCCCGGCGAAAAACGGTTTTTCCGGCAGTTGTTCCGCCAAAACGCTCAACGCGTCGCGGGGGTCGCGACGGTTTTCGTCAAAATACGCGTCGTATGCCGCGTAAAGCAGCGCGATGTCCGACACTTTCGCGCACAGGCGCGGACTTTCCAGCCTTCCGCCGTCCAGCGCCCGCCGCAGGTCCTCCGGGCGGATCCGCTCCGAACGCAGCCGACCGAACAGCCCGAACAGACCGTCGATGAATTCCCCGTCCTCCGCGCAGGCGGCATACTCCCGCAGTTCGCCCTTATGCTCGAACGCCAAAACGGACAAAAGGGCGCAAAGAGCGCCCTTGTCCGGGTAGGTCACGGCGAGGTCCCCGTAGGCGCGAGCGACGCGCTCGGGCAGCCGTTCAAAATTCAAAATCTCCACCGACAGGTTGCACCCGTCCCCCAAACGGGACAGGATCTCCCGTTCCGCCTGCACGGACTGCTGTTCCGGAGCGATCCACACGCAGGGAATCCCCGCCTGGTACGCCTGCTCCAGCTCGTCGTACAGCCGTTCGGTTTTTCCGCTCCCCGCGGGACCGGTCACCAGGTAAAGCATGAAAACCACTCCAATAGCTTCAAACGGAATCGATAGGTTTTGCGGGTAAACACCTTGCCGGAGGACGTGTCAAGACCGACGGAATCCAGACTGTCCTCGGCGCTTGCGGCGGACATACACAGCGGCGGGAACAGGCAGCACCACCAGTTCTGCCCCTCGCCCTCCCCGAGCAGGATCCGCAGGGAACGGTACTCTCCGGCGGGGAACACCGCCCCGTCGTATTCCCGCGTGGGGTATCGCTCGTCGCCGAACACCGCCTTCGCCCGGTAGAAAGCTCCCTGTTCCGCGAGCACGCGGTTGGCGATCTCCTCCATGCGTCCGGCGGCTTCGTCCAGCTGCGCGAGCGCTTCCTCGGTGGTTTCCGTCTCCGAAAACAGGTCCCCGCATTCCGCAAGGATCGCGTCCCGCACCAGCAGTTTGACCGTCTGGTCCTCTTCGTCGTCCGAACGGGCGAGAATGTGCAGGCGGATGACCGTGTCGTAGATGTCCGCTTCCTTCGCCGGGATTGCCAGATCCACCGCGAACAGCAGCAGCACCGACGCGCAGACCGCGCAGACCGCCCGTTCCCAAAGTTTCCATGTACGTTGTTCTTCCATATCCGTTTCTCCTTTTTTCGTTGCAAAAGGAGTATGGACAGGAGACGCCCGCTCTCAATCGAAAGCGGAAAAATTTTCCGGCGGATATGCCGTGATTTCCGCACGGGGGGCCGTCCGGCAAGCCTCGGCGAAGACGCGGTGGGTCGCCCGAAGCGTCTGCGCGGCGGCTTTTGCCGCCCGATCCGTCGGGAAAAACGCGAACAACGCGCTCCCGCTGCCGGTCATGCGTGCGCCCTCGCCCCCGACGGACCGCAGCGCTTCTCGCACGGCGCGGATCTCCGGGAGCAGCGCTTCCGCGACCGGTTCAAATTGATTGAGCGCACCGCTTTCCGCAGGGGTTTCGTCCAAACGGCGGTACATCTCCGCCGTCGAAAGGCTGCCGCTTCCCTTCGCGACGACCAGATACAGCGTTTCGCCGTCGGGCAGGGGGGTCAGTTCCTCGCCGACGCCGGTGCAAAGGCATTTCCCGCCGTGCAGGCAGAACGGCACGTCCGCGCCAAGTCCCGCCGCGAGTGGATAGAGCGCTTCCTCCGACAGCGGTTCGCCGTACAGACGGTTCAACAGCCGAAGCGCCGCCGCCGCGTCCGCGCTTCCGCCGCCCAGCCCCGCGCCGGTCGGGATCCGCTTTTCCAGCCGGACGGAGACCCCCGGCGCAAGCCCGGTTTCCCCGAAAAACGCCTTCGCCGCCCGAACGCAGAGGTTGTTTTCCCCCGCAAGCGACGGGACCGAGCAGGAAAAGGTCAGCCCGTCCGCCCGCGACGCTTCGACGGTATCGCACAAGGAAACCGTCTGCATGACCGTCCGCAGGGTGTGCATCCCGTCCGCACGCACGCCGGTCACGGAAAGGGACAGGTTGATCTTCGCGTACGCGGACGCACGCAGCACCCGCGCACTCACAGCGTTTGCAGGAACTCGCCGATCCGGGCGACCGCCTGCTCGATATGCCGGACGGAATAGGCGTAGGACAGGCGGGCAAAGCCCTCTCCGCTCGACCCGAACGCATCGCCCGGGACGATCGCGACGTGCTTTTCATGCAGCAATTTCTCGCAGAATTCCTCGCTCGAAAGCCCGAATCCGCCGATGTACGGGAACACATAGAACGCCCCCTCCGGCAGGAAGCAGGACAGTCCGATGCCCCGCAGCCGTTCGACGATCAGATTCCGACGGGCGCGGTACTCCGCTTTCATCCGCTCGATGTCGGCGTCGCCGTTCCGCAGCGCTTCGATCGCCGCGTACTGGCTGGTCGTCGGGGCACACATGATGCCATACTGGTGGATCTTCGCCATCTGCTTCGTGACCCACGCCGGGGCGAGCGTGTAGCCCAGCCGCCAGCCGGTCATGGCGTACGCCTTGGAGAAGCCGCCGACGACCACCGTGCGCTCCCGCATCCCCGGCAGGGAGGCGATGGACGTATGGCGGAAGTCGTAGGTCAGTTCGGCGTAGATCTCGTCGGAAATGACGAGGAGATCGTACTTCTCGATGACGGGCACGATCGCCTCGAGCTGTGCACGCGTCATCACGCCGCCCGTCGGGTTGTTGGGATAGGCGAGGATGAGGAGCTTCGTCCGCGGCGTCATTGCCGCCCCGATCGCCT
>CANQVQ010000047.1 GCA_947627335.1 uncultured Clostridia bacterium
GGAAGACCGAAAAGCGCCTGCGCGGGGACGTCTGCACGCTCGTGCGCCTGCACGACCGCTGGCTCAAGCGCGAACCCGCTTCCGCCGCCCCGGAACTGCTTGCGGAGGTCCCGCCGCATCTCGTCGAACCCCTGCTTGCCCTCATGGAGGCGGACGCGACCGCCAAAGCGGAAGCGGACCTCGCCGTCGCGCACGTCCGCGCCCTGCGCGACGCCGTCGCGACCTTCCTCGCGTCGCACCCCTGCCTGACCCTGCATGACCTCGCCGTCAACGGCGACGACCTGCTTTCGCTCGGCTTCCCGCCCGGTCCCGCCGTCGGCGACGCCCTGCGCGCCCTGCTCGACCGCGTCCGCGTCGGCGACCTGCCGAACGACCGCGACGCCCTGCTCCACGCGTTGAAAAACCCCAAAAACAGATGAAAACGAGGTTTTACACATGGATTCTTTCGTGATCTTTACGGATTCCTCCGCCGACCTGCCGAACGAGTGGGTGGCGAAATACGACCTGCAAGTCATCAACCTGCACCTGCTGGTCAGCGGCAAAGAGGAGGACGCCTCCGCGCTGGACGTCCACACGTTCTACGACCGCCTGCGGAACGGGGAAGTCGCGTCGACCGCCGCCGCCGGCATGGGCGAGTACGTCGAACGGATGGAGCCGTTCCTGCGCGACGGGAAGGACCTGCTCTACATCGGCTTTTCCGAAGCGCTCAGCGCGACCTTCCGCAACGGCGAACTGGCACTTGAGGAGCTTGCCGGGCGCTACCCGGAACGCAAACTGTTCGCGGTCAGCTCGCTCTGCGCGTCGACCGGGCATGGGCTTCTGGTCCTGCTCGCCGCGATGAAGCGTGCGGAAGGGCTGTCGATCGAGCAGGTACGGGATTACACGGTCGAAACCGTTCCGCACCTCTGCCATTGGTTCACGGTCGACGACCTGATGTTCCTCAAGCGGGGCGGACGCATCTCCGCGTCGACGGCGCTTGTCGGCACGATGCTGGGCATCAAACCCATCCTGCACGTCGACGACCAGGGACGGCTGATCAACGTTTCCAAGGTACGCGGTCGCAAAGCGTCGGTCAACGCCCTCTTCGAGAAGGTGCGCGAAACCGCGATCCGCCCGGAAACGCAGCTCATGGCGATCTGCAACGGCGACTGCCCCGAAGAGGCCGCCGCCCTCGCCGAACGCCTGAAAACCGAACTGTCGGTCCCCGAAGTCATCATCAGCCCGACCGGCGCCGTCATCGGCGCACACTCCGGTCCCGGCACCCTCGCCGTGTTCTTCCTTGGCGAGCATCGGTAAAACGGGTGCGGAAAGACGTGCGGCGGGGACGTGACCCCCTTGCCGCCGGTCCCGCCGGACGGCGATCAGGATTTCTTCGATTTCACCTCGGAGTCAGCGCACTCCGGGGTGTTTTTTTGGCTGTTCAGCCCCAAAAGCACGTCCACCGCGGGGCGCATCTCCGCCCTTTCCCGGTATGCACGGATCAGGTTCCGCTCGTGCGCGGTAATGTCGTCCTCGCTCAAATGGACGTCCATCAGGTCGCTCGGCGAGACGGAAAGGGCAAAACACAGCTTGGCTAAGATGTCCGCGTCCGGTCGGTTGATCCCCTGCTCCCAGTTGGAAATGCGGCTGTTCGTCGCCCCGATCCGCTTCGCCAATTCCTTTTGGCTGATGCCGCGTTCCTCGCGGTATTTTTTGATCCGCCCGCCAATGTTGTATTTCACTTCCTTCAAAATAAATCACCTCCGTTGGGATTAGGATATATCCATTTTGTACAAAAAAACGTGGAACGGGAATCGTGTTTTTCTGTGAATATCTATTGACTTTACAGAATTTCTGTGATATAATCATGCTATGCTGAAAAGAATCCTGTCTGCAATCGTCGAACGTCTGCGGGGAGGCGTTTTCGTCGGCAAAAACGGCATTTGACCGCGGAACCGTCGGCGTTCCCGTCCGCTTGACAGGGCTTGAAAATCCCTTTTCCCCTGTCGGCAGTTGTATCATAATATTTTATCACTTTTTTTCAAATATGTCAACCTTTTCCCGTTTCCCGCAGGAGGCGGCTTCCTGTTTGACCGTTCTGTCGAATCGTGCAGTATTATGTAGTAAAATAAATTATTATGTAGAATGAGGCAATGTTTTGAAAGTTTACGAAAAAGTGCGTGCCTGCATCGACGCAAAGGGGTTGACCCAGGAAACGGTCGCGAAGGAGGCGGGGATCTCTACCGCCGCATTTTGCGCCATTATGAGCGGCAGGAAAAAGCTGTATATCGACGATTTACGGGCGATCTGCCTCGTGCTCAACGTGAGCCCGGAGCTGTTCATATCGCCTCCCGAGCCGGAACAGAAGGACGATACCGTCCGGGTGTGAGCCGGTCGTTTACGGGCGCGAAAGCGCAAAACAGAAATAAAAAAAGGAAAAATAAAGGAGATTTGCTATGAAAAGAAATGCAACAAAATTCAGTCTTAAAACGTTCTTGATCGCCCTTTCCGCGACGCTGCTGCTCACCGCCTGCGGCAAGTCGGAATCGGAGGAATCGGGGGCGTCGGACGCGGAAATCAATCCCGGCGATAAGGTGATATGCGTCAGTCTCGGAGATCGCCATACTGCAGCGGTCACGGAGGACGGCAGCTTGTATATGTGGGGGCTCGGCAGCAACGGTCAGCTCGGAAATGGAGAAAATGGATACAGATACCCGGATCCGATTAAGATTATGGATCATGTAAAATCGGTCAGCCTTGGGTGGTGGAACAGCGCTGCAATCACGGAGGACGGCAGCCTCTATATGTGGGGGGACGGCAGCAGCGGTAAACTCGGAAACGGGAAAAGCGGATTTCACGAGTACAGCAACACACCGATTAAAATCTTGGATAACGTAAAATCGGTCAGCCTTGGAAACGGACACAGTGCTGCAATCACGGAGAACGGCGATCTGTATGTGTGGGGGAGCAATGACAACGGGAAACTCGGATGCGAAATAGATGGGTATGTAAGCACCACGCCGGTTAAAGCTATGGAGCACGTGAAATCGGTCAGCCTCGGAGAAGAGGAGAGCGCTGCGATCACGGAGGACGGCAGCCTGTATGTGTGGGGATCCCGTACGCTTGGAAACGGAACAAACGAGGGGAGCGGAAGCCCGGTCAAAATTATGGACAATGTGAAAGAGGTCAGCCTCAGATACAAGCACAAGGCGTTTATCACGGAGGACGGCGGTCTGTATCTGTGGGGATCCAATAATGAAGGTCAGCTCGGAAACGGAGATGACGCATTCACCGCTACGCCGGTCAAGATCATGGACAACGTAAAATCGGTCAGCCTTGGGTGGTGGCACAGCGCTGCAATCACGGAGGACGGCAGTCTGTATACGTGGGGGAAAAACGGAAACGGTGAGCTGGGAAACGGAACGTATACGGAAAGCAATACGCCGGTCAAGGTCATGGACAACGTGAAATCGGTCAGCCTTGGAAACGGACACAGCGCTGCAATCACGGAGAACGGCACGCTCTATATGTGGGGATACAATAATGACGGTCAGCTCGGAAACGGGAAATGCTGGAACTGGAGAACTAGCATCGACGAAAAGGAAAACACCCCGGTTATGATCATTCTCCCGCCGCAGCAGGAAGAACAGGAAGAAAGTAAATAACCCCCGTTCGTTGGACGGTTCACAAAAATACGGAACATCAAAGGAGAAACCGAAAATGAACTTTGCAAAAATGGCGTTGAAAACCGCCGCTCTCGCCCTTTCCGCGACGGTGCTGCTCACCGCCTGCGGGGAGTCGGAGGAATCGAACGACGACCAACCGTCGGACGCTTCCGACGTGTTCGGCGACACCACGGTCAGCGGCACCGCGAGCAGCGAAAACGGAGACGGAGGGGACGGGAGCGAGCTTCCGATAAACGTGGTGGAGCAGCGTCTTAGCCTTGGATACGGTCACAGTGCGGTAATTGCGGAGGACGGCAGCCTCTATATGTGGGGAGGCAATGAATTCGGTCAGCTTGGAAACGGGACGGAACAATACAGTAGCACACCGATCAAGATCATGGACCATGTTGCTTCGGTTAGCCTCGGGGCGGATCACAGCGCTGCAATTACGGAGGACGGCAGTCTGTATTTGTGGGGGGACAATCGCTACGGTCAACTTGGGAGTGGAGAAAGTGGAAAAAAGACGTGCAAAACCACCCCGATCAAGATTATGGATCGTGTAAGATCAGTTAGCCTTGGAATTAGTCATAGCGCAGCAATCACGGAAGATGGCAGCCTGTATTTGTGGGGGGACAATGAATACGGTCAACTCGGAAATGGAAAAAAAGGTGTCAAACAGTCTAGCAACGAACCTATCAAGATTATGGACCACGTGAAATCGGTCAGTCTCGGAAGTTACTTCAGCGCAGCGATCACGGAGGACGGCAGTCTGTATACATGGGGAAGAAATGGGTGCGGTCAACTCGGGAATGGTGAGAGCGGATATGATATTTCTACCAAAGAGCAACTTTTTAGTAGTACGCCGGTCAAGGTCATGGACCATGTGAAAATGGTTAGCCTTGGAAATCTACATAGCGCAGCGATTACGGAGGACGATAGTCTCTATTTGTGGGGAAATAGTGCCTGCGGTAAACTTGGAACCGGAGAAGAGCATGACATTAATACGCCGAACAAGATTATGGACCATGTGAAAGCAGTTAGTCTTAGATTAGATCACAGCGGAGCAATCACAGAGGATGGCAGTCTGTATATGTGGGGACGGAATGATGATGGTCAACTTGGAATCGGAACGAACCAGCACCACGGCTTTACGATTACCAAGATCATGGACCATGTAGAAATGATTTGCCTTGGAAATACATACAGCGGGGCAATTACGGAGGACGGCAGTCTATATATGTGGGGAATGGATTACGGAAATGAGCCGCAGCTGTTTGAACTGTTCCCGCAAACCGAAAATCAATGACTCACGTCCGAAACACAAACATTGACAGAAAAGGCGGTACAGAACCCATGAAAATAACGGGCAAATTCCTGAAATTCATTTTGATCCTGCTTTCCGCGACGGTGCTGCTCACCGCCTGCGGGAAGTCGGAGGAATCGAACGACGACCAACCGTCGGACGCGTCCGCCGCTGTCAGCAGCACCGCAAGCAGCGTCCCCGCGAGCGGCGACACCACCGCCGACGGGTTCCTTGACAGCCTGACGCATAGTAAAGAAGTGAAACATATCGTCCTCGGGTATCATCACTATGCGGTGATCACGGGGGACGGCAGTCTCTATACATGGGGATACAACAGCGACGGACAACTCGGGATCGGAACGACACGGGATAACAAGACGCCTACCAAAATCATGGATCACGTCAAAACGGTCAGCCTCGGGTGGTCCACCACCGCCGCGATCACGGAGGACGGCAGTCTTTATGTGTGGGGAAACAACGAATCCGGTCAGGCCGGAGCCGGAGAAGATAAAGAGCGCGTATACTCTCCGGCCAAGATCATGGACCATGTAAAATCGGTCGGCGTCGGCGAAGATCACGCCGCTGCGCTCACGGAAGACGGCAGCCTTTATGTGTGGGGAGACAACCAATACGGTCAGCTCGGAAACGGAACGAACGAGAGAAGTTACACCCCGGTCAAGATCATGGACCATGTAAAAGAGATCGGCGTCGGGCGGCTCCACAGCGCCGCGATCACGGAAGACGGCAGTCTCTATATGTGGGGGTACAACGATTATGCACAGCTCGGAAACGATACGTTTACGGATAGCAATGTCCCGGTCAAGGTCATGGACAACGTGAAATCGGTCAGCCTCGGAGAGCGCCACAGCGCTGCAATTACGGAGGACGGCAGTCTCTATTTGTGCGGTGACAATATGGAAGGCGAGATCGGAAGCGGGAATATCGAAGGCGGAACACTTCCAAACATCCGTACAATGATCAAGGTCATGGACCATGTAAAATCGGTCTGCCTTGGGATGTACCACACCGCTGTACTCACGGAGGACGACAGCTTCTATATATGGGGAGGCAATCACAAGGGACAGCTCGGGCTCGGAACCGAAACGAATGAGGATAGTGACGTCCCGGTCAAATTCATGGAGCATGTGTCCGTGATGGGGATCGGGGGAAACCATAGTGCGGTAATCGCGGAGGACGGCAGTCTTTATTTCTGGGGGGACGGCGATTACGGTCGGTTCGGATTCGAGGAGGAGATCAGCAACGTCCCGGTCAAAGTCGACCTTTTCGGTGAACAGGAAGAAAGTGAATAACCCCTTTCGTTGGACAGTTCACAAAAATACGGAACATCAAAGGAGAAACCGAAAATGAACTTTGCAAAAATGGCTTTGAAAACCGCCGCTCTCGTCCTTTCCGCGACGGTGCTGCTCACCGCCTGCGGGAAGTCGGAAGAACCGAACGACGACCAACCGTCGGACGCTTCCGCCGCGGTCAGCGACACCGCGAGCAGCGTCCCCGCGAGCAGCGATGCTGCAAGCAGCGATACCACGAGCGAATTTCTTGACAACCTGACGTCGGACGACGAAATAAAAATTAAAAGTATATGCCTTGGCGGGAGCCGCTACGGTGCAGGTGCCACTAATGCCATCATCATGGAGGACGGCAGTCTGTATATGTGGGGAGCCTTTGATTTCGGCCAGCTCGGAGACGGGCAGGAAGGAGACGAACGGGCGGGAGTCGGGCAGTACACGAAAGTGCCCGTCAAGGTCATGGACCATGTCGTGTCGGTCAGCCTTGGCTCTGCGAGGACTGCTGCGATCACAGAGGACGGCAGTCTCTATATGTGGGGGTGCAATTTTTACGGTATGCTTGGGGACGGAACGGAGGAAAACCGCAGCAGACCGGTCAAAATCATGGAAAACGTGAAAGCGGTCAGCCTTGGCGGGAACCACAGTGCTGCAATTACGGAGGACGGCAGCCTCTATATGTGGGGAGAAAACAAACAAGGTCTACTTGGGAACGGAACGGAAGAGGAGATCCATGTCCCGACCAAAATCATGGACCATGTAAAAGCAGTCAGTCTTGGATGGTACCACAGTGCTGCAATCACGGAGGACGGCAGTCTGTATCTGTGGGGAAGCAATAACGACGGTCAGCTCGGAAACGGAGAAAAAGGAGATAAGGCGTACAAAACCACCCCAATCAAGATCATGGATCACGTCGTATCGGTCAGCCTCGGAGAAGAGCATACTGCTGCGATCACGGAGGACGGCAGCCTGTATCTGTGGGGCGACAATTGGCAGGGTCAGCTCGGGAACGGAGAAAAAGGAAATGAGGCATACAAAACCACCCCGATCAAGATCATGGACCATGTGAAATCGATCAGCCTCGCCGGATATTGCAGCTCAGCGATCACGGAGGACGGCAGTCTTTACCTATGGGGGCGCAATTCTAACGGTCAACTCGGGAACGGAGAAGAACTCGATAGCGATGGCTTCAGCAGCGTGCCGATCAAGATCATGGATGGTGTGGAAATGTTTAGCTTGGCGGTAGACAGCAGCGGAGCGCTCAAGGACGGCGATCTGTATCTGTGGGGTTATAATTATTATCGGCAGCTTGAACAAGGAGCAATGGAGAGCACGACGCCGCTTAAGATCGACTTGGAACTTCTCTTCAAAAAATAACCGTTAGCACGGTAGAAAAGGCGGTACAGAACCTATGAAAATAACGGGCAAATTCCTGAAATTCATTTTGATCCTGCTTTCCGCGACGGTGCTGCTCACCGTGTTCGTGAAATCGCGAAACAAAGCGCAATGACGCCCCGTCAAGACGTAAAAAAACAAAAAAATAAAAAACACACAAAAAAGCAAGGGAGAAAAAGGAACATGAACACAAAAAAGCGAACCCTGGCAGCTGCAGTCGTTGCGCTCCTGCTTCTCGTGACGCAGTTGTGCGCCTGTGCGCCCAAAAGCGACGAAGAGCTGATCCGGGATCGAATCGACAGCTTCATGAGCGACTACAACGACGGCGACCTGGACGAAGCGTTGGAAAACCTGACGACCAAGACGAAAACCGCCACGCAAGCCATCCTGTCAATGGCGGAATCGTTCGGCAGTATGCTCGGCATGGAGATCAGCCTTTCCGATATGTTCACCCTCGGCATCGCGATCACCGGCGACGACACGTTGAAGGTCACGATCGACAGCGTGACGATTGAGGACGAAACGAATGCGACGGCGGATGGGAAGCTTTCTCTGGGCGGCATCGAAGAATATGACATCCGGTTCGTCATGCTGAAGGAAGACGGAGACTGGTACATCGACAACATGGTGCAAGAGTAAAAAACAAAAAACAAAAAATAAAAAAACAAAAAAGGAGAAAAGAAAATGTTTTGCAAAAAATGTGGCGCTGAACTGAAGGACGGGCAGGAATTCTGCTCGAAGTGCGGTGCGCCGACGGGCGCTTCCAAACCAACGGGTCAAACAGGGCAAACAGGAAAAACGGGACAAACGGCTGATCTGAAGAAAATGGCAAGCGGTGCTGCCGGACAGGTGATGGATCGCTCGAAAGCGGCCGCAGGGAAGTACAACATTGTGCTTTTGGTGAATATCCTGCTGGTGTTTTTGAGCATCATAGCGATTATGTTCATGAGTTTCTTTACCTCAACAAGGACCGATGATATTATGGAATCCATAGGTCCTGTATCTTCTCTGAAAGATCTGAAAGATCTTGAAGTACCGTCCTCTGTTGGTCTCCACCTTTTCTTTGATGTGGGTTTTGGCAGCAACTTTATCAAAGTGATATTCTTCCTGGCTCCGAGCATCCTGGCGCTTGTCATGATGATCCTTCCGTTCTTCGGAAAATCCAAGCTGAGCGCATGGAATTTCGTTCCGTTTGTCGTTGTCGGGATCCTCTATGTGCTTATTGAGTTGGTTATGTTGGGCGCTTCGACAGAAAGCAGTCGCTATAGCATCGCATTCGGCGCTTGGCTGTTCCTCCTGTGTACGATCGGGGCAGTCGTTCTTTCGTTTATTCTGCTGATCTCCGCCTCCAAAAATAAACGCCAGAAACAGATGGAAGCGATGGCGAGAGCGTATGCGCAGAACGGCAACATGAACATGAATAACATGAACATGAACAACATGAACATGAACAACATGAACGGCAATTTCAACAACATGAACGGCAATTTCAATAACAACAATTTCAACAATAACAACAACAATTTCAACAACAATAACAACAATTTCAACAATAACAACAACGGCAGCGTCGGCTAAAACCCGAAAGGCGTTCGCCGTAAAGAAAAAGACGGCACGGAAGCGAAGTCCGTGCCGTCTTTTCGATTGTCCGCCGAGGTTTTCCGCTCAAAGCGGCGCGGCGTCCAGCTTTTCCGCGATCCCGTTGACCCGTTCCCGCCGTTCGTCCGGCTGTGCGGACAGCCAATCGGCGAGGCGGGCGTGATACGGCGCTTCCGCGTCGGCGAGGAGCGCGGCGAGGGAGAGGTCGTCGAGCGTGGAGAACAGTGCGTGTAGTTCTTCCGTCGTCCAGAACGCGTCGACCAGCAGGTCGGCGAGGTCGCCGAGGGAGCGCACGGACCTGCGGACGGTTTCGGCGCGTTCCGCCGGGTTCCGCGCAAGCTCCAGCGAACCGAGCAGTTCGCGGTAGTCCGCGTCCGCCATGCGTGCGGCGGTGTGGAAGCGGGCGCCGTGCGCGTCGCCGTTCCCGTCGACGGCGAAGAACAGCGAACGGAACACCGGCTCCGGGAGGTTTTCGCCGCAGAGCGTCCACGCGACCGTGCGGGCGCAGGAACGGATATACTGCCCGAACGGGTCATCCGGCAAATCCAGCGACGATACAAACCCTTCGCACACCTCGTCAGGCGACCGCCCCGACGAAAGCGAAAACAGGGTATGCACGTCCCCGTCGGAGAGGGCGATGGCGTCCGCGCTCCCGCGCAGGATCCACGCACCGCAGGCGGCGGTCAGCACGCAGTAGAGCAGATTGACCGCCGTGTCCTGCCCGTCCGCACCGCAGCGGAACAGGACGTCCCGCACGTCCGACGGCGGAAAGAGCGCGCAGAAGCGGTTCTCGAACCACAGCTTTTCCGCGTAGGAACGCGGATAGAACGGTCCGATTTCCGACCGCACCGGGGCGAAAAGCGGGTAGGACGGCAGGAATTTGCCGTCGTCGGCGGCGAAGTCGATGTCGTAGGCGTGGAAAAATGCGGGCAAGTCCCGTTCGAGGACCTGACGGTAGGCGACGCAGTCGGTTTCGATCCGCGTCTCCTGCGCAAGCCGAACGAACTCCCGTGTCTCGCGCACCGCCCGTGCCGCTTCCGCGAACCCCTTGCGATACAGCTCCCGCAGCGGGACGCGGCGCAGGGCGACCGCCGCTTCGTCCGCGTCGGGGTAGGTCTGCAGCGCCAACCCCACGAGGTAGACGACCGACCGCAGGATCTCCTGCGCGTCCTCCTCCGGCACGGCGCAGGTCTCCCCGTCGGTTTTGCGCTGGATCAGCGAAGCGACCTGCTCTAAGCAGCCGACCTGCACGGCTTCCGCGTCCGCGCCGTCCAGCAGACCGGCGGAAATCCCCTCGGCGAGCAGGGTCCGCAGGTAGTCCTCCCGGCGAAGCCTGCCTTCGTCGATGCGCAGATGCTTCTTTATCTCCTTCTCCGGCATATGCGATAGTTCCCCTCCCAATCCGTGTCGCCGTAGAGCTCGTCCGTCAGGTCGAGCGTGTCCGGGCGTTTGCCCTTGCGCATGGTGTCGATGAACCATTGCAGA
This sequence comes from uncultured Clostridia bacterium, assembly GCA_947627335.1. Taxonomy (GTDB): domain Bacteria; phylum Bacillota; class Clostridia; order Oscillospirales; family CAG-382; genus Coliplasma. The sequence goes on from CANQVQ010000047.1 coordinate 10,731, forward strand.
ACCGCACCGCCGAGCAGTTCGAGCGACCCCTGACAGGGCTCGTCGTACCATTCCCGCAGGAACGCGATCAGTTCGTCGTCCGAATACTTCCCGAAGCTGACCCGACGGTAGGCGTAATACACCTCGGCGATCTGGTTGATGGTCTCCGCGTAGGTCTGCGGAGCGAGGTAGGGCGAATCCCGGAACGCACGCAGCAGCTTGCCCAGCACGCCTCCCCCGATCTCGACCAGCCCGTTGTCCCGCAGGGCGCGGGAGCGCGTCTCGACCAGATCCACCGCCTGCTCCTTCGTCAGGGTCAGCCCGTACGCGAAGGTGTCGTCGTTGCACCGCAGCACGTCCCGCACGGCGGACTCGGTCAGAAATTGCGGGCTGAACAGCTCCAGACCGCCCTTCATCGGCAGGCACCTTCCTCCAGATACCGCACGGCGCAGTGCGCGAGGATGGCGGCGCCGGCGGGAAGCGCGTCCTCGTTGAAGCGGACGTGCGGGTTGTGCGCGGAGTAGTCCCCGCGTTCGTCGGCAAAGCCCGCCGACAGGTAGAGCATGGTCGCCGGGACGCGCTCGGCGATGTTCGCGAAGTCCTCCGAAGCGTTCGCCTGCATCCCCGGGATGGCGCGAAGGTCCGGGACGCCTGCGTCGGGCAGGTAGGAGACCATTCGCTCGGTCCATTCCGCGTCGCAGACCAGCGGCGGGACCTGCGAGAGCCATTCGAGCGTCTCTTCGGTCCGGTTCACCCGCGAGACGCCCTGCGCGACCTCGGCGATGCGGCGGACGAGCAGGTTTCGTGCGTCCGGGTCGTTCGTGCGCAGCGTGCCTTCCAGCACCGCGACGTCCGGGATGATGTTCGGCGCGTCCCCGGCGGAAAAGCGTCCGACGGTCAGCACGCAGGTCTTTTCCGGGTTCGCTTCGCGTGCGATCAGCCCTTCGAGCGCCGTGTAGACCTGCACCGCGGCGTGGATCGGATCGACGGAGAGGTTCGGATACGCCCCGTGTCCGCCCTTGCCGCGCAATGTGATGCGGAACCCGTCCACCGACGACATCATCACGCCGCCGGCGTTGTACAGCACGGTCCCGAGCGGCAGCTTCCCCGGCGCGACGTGCAGGGCGAGCGCACCGTCCACGCCGTCCAGTACGCCGTGCGCCAGCATATCCCGACTGCCCTCGAATGTCTCCTCCGCCGGCTGGAACATCAGCCGCACCCGACCGTTCAGCGTCGATTCGCACGCCTTGAGCAGCCGTGCGGCGGTCAGCAGCATGGCGGCGTGCAGGTCGTGTCCGCAGGCGTGCGCCTGTTTCCCGGTCGGGCAGGCGAACGCTTCGCCGCTCTCCTCCGGCATCGGCAGGGCGTCCATATCCGCCCGCAGCAGCAGGGTCCTCCCGCCGTCCTTGCCGAGTTCCGCGGTCACGCCGTGTCCGCAGGGGACGGGGGAAAGCCCGTATTCCGCGAGTTTCCGCGTGATGTACGCGCACGAGAGGGGCATCTCCAGCCCGACCTCGGCATTCCGATGCAGGTAGCGGCGGTTCTCCAGCGTTTCCGCCTGCCATTCCAGCGCTTGACGATAGAACTCCATGGGGGTTCCTCCTTTTTCGTGGTATTTTCCCATTTAGGGTAAAGAATAGTTTACCAGATTCGGAACGGTTTGTCAATAGGCAACCCCGGGAATTTTGCGGAAATTTGCAGCCTTTTGTACGGACGGTTTTCGCGAAACCCCTTGCAATTTCCCGCCGCCTGTGCTACAATGAAACAAAAAGCGAAAAAGGGGACACGAATACCATGGAACAACTTGCCTCGCTTCCGCCGATGGGCTGGAACGCCTGGAACTACTTCGGATACAGCGACGTGAACGAAATGGTCATCCGCGAGACCGCCGACGCGATGATCGAGCAGGGCTTCCGCGACGCGGGCTACAACTACGTCTGCGTCGACGACACCTGGATGGTCCGCGGGCGGGACGAAAACGGCGACCTGCGCGTCAACGAGGAACGCTTC
>CANQVQ010000048.1 GCA_947627335.1 uncultured Clostridia bacterium
GAGGTCGCGCCTTTGCGCCTTGCCCGTGGGGGCACGTCCCTTTCGCACTTTGCCCGTGGGAGGTCGCCCCTTTGCGCCTTGCCTGTGGGGGGATAAAAAGCACGTGGGAATAAAGAAAAGCGGCTCGGTAAAGCCGCTTTTTTGATTGGTTTGTCGCTTACAAGTGCGTCTGTTTTGCTCGCGGGCGCATCTGCTTTGCTTACGAACACGTCTCGTATCATTTTTTCTTGCAGACGCGTCTGTTTTGCTCGCGGATGCGTCCGTTTTACTCGCGGACGCGTCAGTCCCCGGCGACCGTGCGCGGGAGGGTGTAGGTGAAGGTCGAGCCGCTGCCAAGCTCCGACGCGACGGAAATATCGCCGCCGTGGGCCTGCAGGATGAACTGCACGGTCGAAAGCCCCAAGCCGAACCCGGAAGGTCCTTCGGACGGAGCGTCCTCGGGCGTCCGCGAAGCGGTTTCCGTTCTGGCGCGGGACGCGTCAACGCGGTAGAAGCGCTCCCAGACGTGCGGCAGGTGTTCGGCGGAGATGCCGATCCCGTCGTCCTCGACGGTGCCGACCGCCTTCCCGCCGTCGGCGCGAAGGGTCAGGCGCAAAAAACCGCCGATTTTGCCGTATTTACAGCCGTTTTCCGCGAGATTCAGCAGCATTTGCAGCAGCAGCGCCTCGTCCCCCTCGACCGTTACGCCCGGCTCGACCGCCGTTTCGACGCGAATGTCCCGCGCCTGCGCACGGTCGGAAATTTCCTCCGCGACCGTCAAAACCAGTGCGGACAGGTCCACCCGCTCCATTTGCAGGCGGGTCACGCCGCGGTCGGCGCGGGAGAGCGCGAGCAGGCGGGAAAGCAGCGCCGTCATGCGCTCCAACTGCCGATGCACGTCCGAAATCGCCTCGCGCCGCTCGTCGGGGTCCTCGCAGGCGAGCGCGTCCTCGCAGGCGGCAAGCGCGACCGCGACCGGCGTCCGCAGTTCGTGGGACGCGTCGGCGGTAAAGCGCGTTTCGCGTTCAAAGGTCTCCTGCAGGCGTTCCAGCATTTGGTCGAACGCGTCGGCGAGGACTTCGACCTCCCGCGTGGGGTATTTTTCCAGCTTCGGACGCAGACGCAGGCGCAGTCCGTCCGCGCCGTCCACCTGTTCGACCGCTTTGGCGATGCGTTCCATCGGGCGCGTCGAACGGCGGATCAACAGCCAGCCGCCGAGCAGGGCGAGCAGCAGCACAAACGGCAGCGCCACCAGCGACCACTTCGACATCCCGTCGAGCGCACCGCTGCCGGCGGACAGCGTCATACCGCGCACCCAGACCGCCATGCCGTCGGGCAGGACCACCCGACGGTCGAGCAGATACCAGTGCGCCCCGTCGACGTTGCTCCCGATCGTGCGAAGCGCGCCGTCCGCGAACGGTTCGTCCACGGCGTCGGAGGCGGGGATCCGCCCGAAGAGCGGTCTGCCGTCCGACGCGTCGAACAGCGCGACGGTCACACCGTTGCGCGAGGCGCTCAGGCGGTCGGCGACCCGAATCTGCCCGTCCTCCAGATAGATCGCACGCTCGGCGAACTCCAGCTCCCGCGTCAGGGAGGTCATCGCGGTCTGCTTCGTGCCGTACTGCGCCGCAAGCACCAGCGAGAGCGCCGTCAGCGCGGAAAACAGCACGAGGAAAGCGGAAAACCAGACCAGGATCCGCGCACGCAGGGTGGTCGGTCGCCGTCCGCGCTTCCTATCCGTTCCGCCGTCGGCGCGCCGCTTCCCGCGCTTCATGACCGTTCCTCCAGCACATAGCCGGTCCCGCGGACCGTGTGGATCAGCTTCGGCGTGCGCCCGTCGTCCAGTTTCTTGCGCAGGCAACGGATATACACGTCGACGACGTTGGATTCGCCCTCGTAATCGTAGTTCCAGATGGATTGTCCGATGCGGTCACGCGTCAGCACCTTTCCGGCGTTGCGGACGAGGCACTCCAGCACGGCAAATTCGCGGGAGGTCAGGGAGATCACTTCCCCGCCTCGCGTGACGCGGTGGGCGTCGAAGTCCACCGTCAGGTCCGCGACCGACGCCTGATTGGTCGCAGCCCCGCCTGTTCCCCGCCGCAGCAGCACCCGCAGACGGGCGAGCAGCTCGTCAAACGAGAACGGCTTGACGAGGTAATCGTCCGCACCCGCGTCAAGCCCCTTGACCCGGTCGGAGATCCCGTCGAGCGCCGTCAGCAGCAGGACCGGCGTCCTGTCTCCGCGACCGCGCATCCCGCGCAGCACCTCCAATCCGCTCTGTCCGGGCAGCAGCACGTCCAGCACCACCGCGTCGTACTGCGCGAGCCGCAGGTAATCCGCCACGTCGTCCCCGCGCAGACAGGCGTCCACCGCATATCCCTCTCGCGTCAGGGTCTTTGTCAGAAGCCGGTTCAGATCCGGCTCGTCCTCCACGACTAAAACCCGCATTCCGTTCGCCTCCTTCGACTTTTTTGGGGTTTATTCCTCGTAAAAAGACTGTAATATCCATTCTGTATCCAAAAATCGGGATTTTCCGAGCTTCTTCGGAGCAATCCTTTTTTCGGTTCGCGATTTACCCCTCGCGTTCCACCGCCCGCAGGGCGTCGCCCTCGTAGACCAACCGCAAACGGAAAAACGGTTCGTCCGCCCGCAGGAGACGCAGAAATTCCCGATCGCCCTCCCACATCGGCAGGGATTCCATCTCCGCCTTCGGCACCCACCGCAGGTCGCCTTCGTCGCAGGGGTGCGGTTCGCCGGTCCAGCCGGTCACCGTGAACAGGTGCATTCGCTCGTCCTCCCAGCGGTCGGATCGAAAGAGGACGACGCCGCGATAGCGGTATTCCGTCGCGCAAAGCCCGGTTTCCTCGAAAATTTCCCGCTTCATGCAGTCCTCCGGCGTTTCGCCGACCTCCAGTCCGCCGCCGACCCCGATCCATTTGCCCTCGTTCGGGTCGTTTTTCTTTTTGGTGCGGTGCAGGAGCAGGACCTCGTTTCCGCGTTCGAGGTAGCAAAGCGTGGTTTCCCGCATGGCGCTACGCCTCGACCCAGACCACCGCGCAGGGCGGAAGGGTCAATTTGCCGGAACCGTTCTGCAGGGCGAGTTCGCCTGTCAGGTCGCCGTGCAGAGCGTATGCGCCGTCCGGCAGTTCGGCTTTGCAGACGACGTTCGCCGACGACGGGGACGCGTTCACCAGAAGCAGGTACCGCTTTCCGTCCGCGTCCCGCCAGAGCGCCCCCTGTACGGCAGGGTAATCGACGAGGTGGAAGTACGCCTGCATATCCTTTTCGCAGCGCAGACGGGGCGCGTCGTCCGACAGCACCGGCGGACGCAGCATCCGCCCGCCGTGGAATACACGGTGCAGCTCCGCACGGACGGAGACCAGACGGCGGAAGAAGTCCCGCTCGGGCATCTCGCGGTAGAGCTTCGGCGAAAGCCAGCCCATCTGCTCGCCGAACAGGAGCGACTGCGCGAAAAAGATCGCCAGACCGTCCCGGTCCATGTCCTGTATGCTCTGGTAACTGCACCCGAACGTGATCACCCGATCGGCGTACACCACCGGGAACGCCGGGACCTGCCGATCCTTGATCCAAAGCCAGGAAAGATAGCCCTGGATGTGCTTCATGAACGGTTCGCCGGTGCATTCCGTCGCGAGGACGGCGGGGTCGCCGGTGCGGGAAACGTGTCCGAGCAGGTCGTTGTACCGCTCCATCCACCAACCGCCCCCGCCGGGCAGATGGTTGTGCGTCCGATCGGCGCAGGGCTGGGGCTTGGCGGCAGCGATTTGGTCGAGGTAGACCCCGTCGAAGCCGACGTCGCTGCAGAGCCGGTCGCAGATCCCCTTGACCGTCTCCTGCCAGAGCGCCGTGGACGGACACATGACCGCGAGGACCGTGTGTTCGCCGTTCGCTTCCTTGGCGGAGTAGCTTTCGGTAAAGACGTTGCCGTTCCGGTCCTTGGTCGCCATCGGCTTGGCTTTGGACGTGAATTCCCAGTCCTCCGTCCCGCGGTCACGCGTGTCCCAGAGCCGCCCGTTGACGTAGGGCAGGACGCGGACGCCCGCCTCCCGCAGCTTGCGCAGTTCCCGCCGGACCGTGGGTTTTTCCGGAAAATAATGGGGGTAATCGTTGTCAAACGGGTTGTTGTGCCACAGGTAGAGATGCACCCCGCAGCGCACGCCGAGGTCCTTCACCGCGTCGAGGATCTCGTCGGCGAAATCGTCGCGCTCGATATGCACGAGGAACCACGCGTCCACGTCGTTGAGCCAGCCCGCGTCCGTTCGTCCGTTCGGTCCGGTCTCCGGCAGCCACGAAGCGTTCTGCTCCGCCCATGCGCGGTAGAGCAGCGCCGCGTCGTACCAGTCGCCGTCGGTCAACTGCCAGACGCAGGTCCCGTAGAGCGTCTGCCCGTTGCAGGGGCGGTCGATACAGCAGAGCGGCTGGGACGCCTTGATCTGCATGGTCGGCGCACCGACTTCGCGATGGAAATGGAACTTCTTCGCGGCGGGAACGGGGTCGTGAACGCCGTAATACAGGCACCGCCCGGTGCGCTCGTTCCAAACCGCCATGAACTGGAAGGACGCCCCGTAGGACGGGTAATCCTGCGAGGAGCCGTAGCCGTGTCCGAACCGCTCGCTGTCGGAATCCAGCGCTTCGCCGCAGCCGTAGGGGGACAGGAAGCGCACCCCCTCTCCGACGTCGAACCAGAGCGTCGGATCGTCGCAGGAGGTCAGGGCGTAGTCCGGGTTTTCCGACGAAAGGACGGTTTGGAAGCCGACGCGGGACCGCGACGGGTCCGCCGTCAGCAAAAGCGTCACGGTCAGCCCCGGGACCGGCACGCAGTCGGAACACCGCAGGACGCAGGTCTCCCCTTCCGCCGTCACGGAGACCCGACGGAAGTCCGCGTCCGACCGAACCGTTTTGACTTCCCCGTCGGACAGCCGTTCCGCCGTCAGCGTGAACAGGGCGCCGGGGGCGGACAGCAACGCGCACCCCTGCCGCAGGTCGCGGACGGACGCGAGCGAAAGTCCGTTTTCCGTGCAAAGGAAGGACAGCTCCAGTTCCCCCGAACGAAAGCAAGCCGTGTTTTCCATCGTTTTTCCCCGCTTTCAGCCGTTTTTGGGCAGGAATTGCCGCAAGATCTGCGCACAGATCTCCACGCACGTCTCCATTTCCTCGGCGACGGCGTGCTCATACGGACCGTGGAAGCCGTAGCAGCCGGTACCGAGGTTCGGGCAGGGCAGCCCCATCTCGGTCAGGACCGCACCGTCCGTGCCGCCCCGGATCGGGACGACGATCGGGGTCACGCCCGCCTGTTCGGTCCCTCGCAGGGCAGCGTCCACGACTTCCATGCGTTTGCGGATCTTCTCCGCCATATTGCGGTAGCCTTCCTTGATCTCGACCGTCACGGTCCCCTCGCCGTACCGTTCGTTAAGGCACTTTTCGGCGTGGCGGAGCGTTTCGAGGCGGTAGTTCAGCTTTTGCAGGTCGTGGTCGCGGACGATGTAGGAGAGCGTGGCAAGCTCGATCCCGCCGGACATCTGCATGAGGTGGAAGAAGCCCTCGTACCCTTCGGTGCGGGCGGGAACGTCCCCCGCCGGGAGCATGGCGTTGAATTCCATCGCGACCAGCGACGCGTTGCGCATGACGTCCTTGGCGCTTCCCGGGTGGACGTTCTTGCCGCGTACGGTCACGGTCGCGGACGCAGCGTTGAAGTTCTCATAGATCACTTCCCCGGCACGGCTCCCGTCGAGCGTATAGGCGAATTCCGCGCCGAAGCGCGCAAGGTCGAACCGCGAAACGCCCAGCCCGACCTCCTCGTCCGGCGTGAACGCGACGCAGACCGGTCCGTGCGGCTCCCCGGACGAAACCAACCGCTCGCAGAGCGAAACGATCTCCGCGACCCCGGCTTTGTCGTCCGCACCCAGCAGCGTGTCGCCGGACGCCGTCACGACGGTTTTGCCCTTCATGGACGGCAGGTGCGGGAAATCCGAAACGCAGATGGTCCGTCCGCCCCGCGGCAGCGGAATATCCTTCCCGTCGTAGTCCTCGATGACACGCGGTTGGACGTTTTCACCCGAAAAATCCGGGACCGTATCGACGTGGGCGAGGAAGCCGATGGCGGGCAGGTGTTCCAACCCCGCCGTGGCGGGCAGTTTGCCGTACACCACGCAGGCGTCGGACAAATACACGTCCTGCAGGCCGATCTCCCGAAGCTCCTGCTCCAGCAGGCGGGCGAGGTCGAACTGGCGGTCCGTCGTCGGGGACGTGGGGACCGTGTCGTCGGACATCGTGTTGATCTTGCAGTAGCGGATCAGTTTCTCGTAGGGTCTTTCCATGGTAAACTTCCTTCCTTCTTTATACTTGCGGCGGCTTCTTCAGGAGCGCCGCACGGTCGCGGTAATCGGGCAGAAAGCGTTCGACCTCCCGCCAGAACGCACCGCTGTGGTCGTGGTGCAGGATATGGCAAAGCTCATGCACAACGACGTACTCCACCGCCTCCGGCGGATATTGCAGCAAAAACAGCGAAAAGCACATCCGATCCTTCCCGGAACAGGAACCGAAACGGGTCCTCGCCGCCGTGACGCGCACGGACGCGGGGCGGACGCCGACGGTTTTCGCCCACCGTTCGACCAGCCCCGGAAGCACCCGTTCCGCTTTCCCGCGCAGGGCGTTCTGCGTCGCCGCATCCGGCGGGGGCGGCAGGGCTTTGCTCTTTTCGACCGCCTTTTCCAGCCAGTCGCGGTGCCGTTCGACGACGGCGTTGATCTCCGCGAGCGTCATGCGGCGGGGCGCACGGACGACCACTTCCCCGCCCGGTCTGACCGTGATGCCGACCGTCCGACGGTTCGTGCGGACGACCGTGTAGGCGTTTTTTCCGCTCACGGCAGCCTCCGCAGAATGTAGTATTCCTTTTCCGAAACGTCCGACGGTTCGCGCATCGCAAGGTCCGGCGCCGTCAGCACGGCTTCGACCGAAAACCCGGTCCGCTTCGCGACCTCCCGCAGCGTTCGGGGCGTGTGCAGGTACTCGGTCTGCACCTCCGACGAACGGGTGTAGGTCCCGTCCGAACGGCGAGCGAACCAGTCCAGCAGAAACCGACAGGACCGCTTCCCCGCTTCGCACCGCCAGACCAGCAGACCGTCGGAAAATTCATAGGTGAACGTGTTCTCCCCGAACACGGTCCCGAAGCGGTAGGCGGTGTTCACGTCGAACACGAACGCCCCGCCCGGCTCCAGATACAGATGCACGAGCGAGAACGTCCGCTCCAACTCCTCCGCCGTGCGCAGGTAATTGAGGCAATCGAACGACGAATACACCGCCTGCACCGTGCCGTACAGCTCGAACGAACGCATATCCTGGCAGATCAGCAGGGTGTTCCGCCCGACGTTGTTCTCCCGCGCAAGCGTCAGCATCTCCGGCGACGCGTCCAGCGCGACGAGGTCGTATCCCGCGTCCGCGAGCAGGGCGGCGATGCGCCCGGTCCCGCAGCCGAGGTCCAGCACCTCCCGCACGGGGACCGTCGCGTACCGCCGGAACGCCGCTTGCAGGAAGTCCGCGTACGGGCGGTACTGCTCGCCGTTGATGCGGTCGTACAGGGGAGCGATGACGGAATAGGACATTGCTTACGCCTGCCCGGCGTCCTCGCCGGCGTCGAAGCCGTCCGCCGGGTAGGTGCCCTTGATGAACCGATAGGTATCGTCGTACATGGAATGCAGGACCGGGTCGTCGGAATGGTAGGCTTTGTAGAACGAGCCGGGCATCCCCTCCTGGTAGTACATATGTGCGGCGTCCTTCATATAGCCGGTCACGGCGCCCGCCGCATAGTAGTTGCGGGTGTGTCCGACGTTCCAGCGGGCCGTGCCGCCGACCTCAAGCTCGATGCACATCCCGAGCAGCTTCGCCGTTTCCGCCGCATCGAACAACCGCTGCTCCGGAATATCCTGCCGGAACGCGTAGTTCGGCTGGTAGCACGCCATGTCGAAGCCCAGCCTGCGCCAGTCGTTGAAGCCGGAGGCGAGGTAGTACGGGATCCAGGTCGTGATCATGGACTTGGCACGGATATAGTCGGTCGTGAAGCGGATCATCTCCATGAGCTGTGCGTCGTCGTAGTCGATCTCCTCGGTGAACCAGTAGTAGCCCGCGAGGTCGAGGTGCGCATACTGCTTTTCGCGGAAACGGCGTTCCTGCTCGTCGATAAGCCATTTCAGCACCGCGATGCGGTCCTCCAGCACCGAAAGGTCCCGCTCCTTTCCGTCGATCTCGCCGAATGCGTGCTGCTCGACGACCGGATAGAGGATCGAGAAGAACACCTTGACCTTCAGTTCCGGCAGTCCGAGGTCCTTCTGCACCTGTGCGGCGGCAAGCTCGAGGGCGTCGAGATTCTTGCCCGTCAGGAATTGCTGGTCCATATAGTACTGCCATTTCGCCTTGTCCAGCGGACGTTTTTTATAGCCTTCGTAGAGGAACGCGACGAACGGCAGGAACAGGTAGCCGTCGAACAGGGTGTCGGTCGCCTTGCCGTCCTTGTCGAGGTAGCCGACGTAGGGCAGGAAATGTTCGACCTCGAGCGGAGGGCGTTCCTCGTGGCAGAAGTAGGCGAGCACGACGTCCTTCGCGCCGCCGAGCTGTTCGGCAGTGCAGTATTTGTTCGGGTAGGTGGCTTCGTTTTGCTTATCCGGGACGACCGGACGGGCGCCGGAAGCGTCCTTCTTCCCGATGGCTTCGATCTGGTCGATGTAGATATGAACCGGGCAGCAGAACGTCACGCGGACGAACCGCGCACGCACGGCAGGCTCCAGCACCGCCTGCGCCGAGACCATCTCCGCGTCACGGTCGGAACGGAATCCGTCCAGCAGGGCGACGTTTTCAAAATCCACGCCGTTCTCCGACACGTCGAAGGACACGTTGTTCGGCAGTCTGACCGCCGTCTGCTTCTCCCACAGGCAGCGGATCCGAAATTCCTTCACGGCGGCGATCCCGCCGATGTCGAACAGGATGCTCCGCGCCACGCCGCGAGAGAACCTTGCCCACGCGGGGTCGTTCATGCTCGCCTTCTCCGCACGGACGCCGTCGGTCAGGCGAGGGTCCGTGTCGGGGGTGTTGTACTGGGGGCTGTCGTAGGGCGCGTCGATGGAGCCGTAGGCGACGATGTCGTATTTTTTGCCGGAAAGCAGGTTCTTCTCCTGTCGGAAGTCCGGCTCGGTACGGTAGAAGAGCTTCTCCGGCACCTTTTTATAGGTGTAGGGGGTGTAGTAGCGGTTGCTGGATCGCAGTTCCATGGTCTGTGCTTCCTTTCGGTTTCTTTCTATCTGCATTGTAGCACGTTCGATGCGGTTTTGCAAGAGCCGTCCGCCTTTTTTTGCGTTTTTTGCAGGAAAAAACCCGCCAAAAGGCGGGTCGGGCGACACGTTTCGCATTTTACGTTGTCATCTTTGCTTTCCGCAGAAGGCGCTTTCGCAGAATCAGGAAACAGCAGAGCAGGGCGATGAACGTCAGCACCCACGAAACCGGGTAGGAGATGTACAGCGACTGCAGCAGCCCGTCGGCGCTTTCCTTGCAGGCGTCGGCGGCGATCAGCCCCTTGTGGAACTGCTCCCGCAATGCGTTGAACGGCGGACGGAAGATCGCGTAGATCCAGAACAACCGCATCCCGCAGACGCCGATGACCGTGATCAGCATCGGCGAAAGCGACGCGCCCAGTCCCCGCAGGGCGCCGGACATGACGTCCATCAGCCCGCAGGTGAAATACGGCAGGCAGACGAGCGTCAGACGCATGATCCCGTAGGCGATCGACGCTTCGTCCCCGGGCAGGTAGATCGAGAGCAGCGGCGTCGCGAACAGGCGGCACAGCCCGCCGAACACGAACCCGACGCCTGCGACCGTGAACAGGCAGTAGCGCAGGATGGTGCCGAGGTTCTCGTACCGCCGTGCGCCGAGGTTTTGCCCCATGAAGTTCATGGCGGTCTGGTGGAAGGCGTTCATCGAAACGTAGACGAACCCTTCGAGGTTCGCCGCAGCGGTGTTTCCCTCGATGACCAGATTGATCGGTCCCGGATTCACTTCGAGCGCAAGGTTGCCGAGGGAGTTGAGCGAGGACTGAATCAGGACGTTCGAGATGGAGAACAGCGACCCCTGCAGTCCCGCCGGCAGTCCGATACGGACGATACGCCCCAGCGCAGACGGATAAATGTGTAATTTCCGCAGGAACAGCTTGCAGTCGTCGGTCCGCTTGCAGAGCGAGCGCAGGACGAGGAAGCAGGACACCGCTTGCGAAAGCACCGTCGCGAGGGCGACGCCGGCGACGTTCATGTCCAGCACGATGACAAAGAACAGGTTTAAGAAGATATTCAGCACGCCCGCGACGGAAAGGAAGATCAGCGGGCTTCGCGTGTCCCCCGCCGCACGGAGAATGGACGCGCCGAAGTTGTAGAGCAGGATCGGAATGCTCCCGGCGAAGTAGATCTGCAGATAGAGCGAAGCGTCCGGGAGGATCGCCGCGTCCGTGTCCATCAGCACGAGGATCTCCGGCGCGAGCAGGATGCCGACGACGGTCAGCACCGCGCCCGCGATGGCGGCGGACGGGATCGCCGTGTGGACCGTGCGGTGGACCATTTGCTTGTCCCGTGCGCCGATGCCCTGCGCGACGAACACGCCTGCGCCGACGGACAGTCCCATGAACAGGTTGACGAGCAGATTGATCAGGGCGCCGGTCACGCCGACGGCGCTGATCGCGTTCGGACGCCCGAACCGCCCGACGACCACCAGGTCCGCCGCGTTGAACAGCAGTTGCAGGAGACCGGTCAGGATGATCGGGATCGAATAGAGCAGGATCTTCCGAAAAAAAGGACCCGTGCAGAGGTCCATCGACCGTTTGGCCGCCTTGGAAGCAGAGTGCATAGCGCAAGTACCGTCCTTTTCGGGGCAAATCCCGCCCGTGCAGGCGGGGAATCAAACCCCTTGACCCTACCAATATACTCCTTTTTCCGCAGAAAAGCAACCCTTTTTTCGATTCTTTCAAAAAAACTTTTTCAGTGGACAAAAAATTGCGAAAATGGGGTTGACAAATCCGTTTTTTTCGTGTATACTATGCAGGAAATGTGGGTGTAGCTCAGTTGGTTAGAGCACTTGCTTGACATGCAAGGGGTCGTTGGTTCAAGTCCATTCATCCACACCAAAAATCGGCAAGACATCCGTCTTGCCGATTTTTAACTCTTCACTCTTCACTAACCGCTTGGGACCGATTTGAAGAGGGGACGATCCAGATCATGCCGCAGGGGGTCAAGTCTATATCACAAACCGCTGAAAAATCTTTTCATTGTGGTTAGACACGTCGCGGTAAGTCTTTCTGGCTTGCCGCGATTTTTTTACGCACTTCAACCGACGTTTGAGGAAAATAAACCGAACGGGCGATGGACTATTCCCGTCTGTTGTGCTATCCTGTATCCGTCACCGGTGAACAAAATCACACAAGGAGGAACCCATGAACATCGGAAAGAAAATCAAATCCCTACGCGCCGCCCGCCGCATTTCGCAAGAGGCGCTCGCCGAAGCGATGGGCGTCAGTTTTCAGGCGGTCAGCAAATGGGAAACCGGCGTCAGCGCCCCGGACATTTCACTCCTGCCCGCGCTCGCCTGTTTCTTCGGCGTTTCCACCGACGAACTGCTGGACTATGACCGCTACGCGAACGAAAAGAAGATTGACGAGATTTGCAACCGCGCCGCCGCCCTTCGGTGCGAAAATCCCGCGGAAGCGGAAAAAATCCTGCGGGACGGGCTCAAGCGCTTCCCGGGGAACGACGTCCTGCTCAACAACCTGCTCTACACCCTGCCGCCGGAACGTTCCGACGAGGCGGCATCGCTCTGCAAGACGCTAATCGAAACGACGCAGGAAGATACCGTAAAGTATGACGCCCTGCGTATCCTCGCAGAAATCCAAAGCGAGCGCGGCGAAAAGGCGCTCTGCGCGGAAACGCTCGAACAGATCCCGGAACTGTACTTCACCAAATTGCAACTGATGGCCTGTCTTTTGGACGGCGACGCGTCGGTAAGCGCCGCAAATAAACAACTCTGGCTGGATTTCGAGTCAGTGTTTCAGATGCTGAACGTCCTGCGGGAAAAACTCCCGGCGCAGGAGGCACAGCCGTGGCGCAATTTGGGGGTCGCCCTTCTGAACACGATCCTGTCCGTGCGCGACACGGGACTGCTGTCGGACGGTTTCCTTGCATACTGCGAAGAATTCCTCGAAACATTTCGGCAATAACGTGCGTTCGCTTGAAAACGGATTCCCCCGTATTCCGGCAAGTCTTTCGGACTTGCCGAATTTTTTTTTTGCCGACGCTTTTGCAGAAAATTTTTTTGGGTTTTCTTGCGAAAAGGGCTTGCAAAACCCGAAAAAGTGTGCTATACTATGTCCGTCGATTCGGTAACGGCGAAAGGCGGAGCGTGCGATGGGTTATGCGGACACCTTGTTCATTCAAATGTGCCGGGACATTCTCGCGAACGGGACGGATACCC
>CANQVQ010000049.1 GCA_947627335.1 uncultured Clostridia bacterium
GTCGCGTGCGTGGGCGGCGAAGAAGCGCTGGACGACCCCGCCCTGCCGTACCGCGTATCCATTTCCGTGACCCGGAAGCCGCATAGGACCGCGTACACCGAAGGGGAAACGTTCGACCCGACGGGCATGGTCGTGACCGCCCGCTCCAACGACGGGACGGAAGAACCGGTCGCGGACTACCGCTATGCGCCCACCGGTCTGCTGACGACGGAGGACGCCGAAGTGCAGATCGTCTATGGGATCCTGAAAACTTCCCTTCCGATCACGGTGACGACCGCTCCCGACCTGCAGATCGGCACGGTGGAAGAATTCCTGCAATTCCGGGATGCGGTCAACCGGGGCAACAGCTTCCGGGGCAAGGTCGTCACGCTGACGGCGGACCTGGACCTCAGCGACGAGGTGCTCTGGACCCCGATCGGCAACAAAAGCGGCAACGCGTTCGAGGGGACGTTCGACGGCGGAGGGCACGTGGTCAGGAACTTCTTTTCCATGACGAAAGGGGTCTTCGGCTACGCGGGACCGAACGCCGTCATCCGCGACTTCGGGCTGGAAAGCGGTACGATCCTGACGACGAACGGCGACGTCGGCGGCGTCGTGAGCGTCTGCAGCGGCGCGAGCGTGATCAACTGCCGGAACGGCGCGGACATCACCTTTTTGGGGTATTCCTCCTACGGCGGCGGCGTGGTCGGCGTCGTGCGGACGACGTCCGGCGGGCTGATCTCCGGCTGTTACAACACCGGGGCGATCCACGCGAAGGACGGTCCGATCGGCGGTGTGGTCGGGTACCTCACCACGGACGCGGGCGTGACCGTGGAGAACTGCTACAGCACCGGAAAACTTTCACTGGACGAAAACGGCTGGTGGGCAGGCGGCGTGGTCGGCAAGATGCAGGATCACAACCTCCTGCGGAACTGCTATGCCGTCGGGGAAATCGAGGGCGACCAAAGCGGCGCCGTCGTCGCTGCGGTCACACGGAACGCGACGGTCGAAAACTGCTACTACGACCGGGAAAAGTTCGCGAACGCGACCTGCGACGGCACGCACGCCGACGGGACCGTCGGCATGACGGCGCAGGAGATGCGGGAGCCGGGCTTTGCCGCCCGACTGCTGGACGCGTACAAAGCAGACCCGTTCGGCTTGGTCAACGGCGGATTCCCGCTCCTGCACTGGCAAAAAACCGAGAAAGCCGACGCGATCTGCGCGGTCGCCGAAACAATCGACGCCATCGGGACCGTCACGCCGGACAGCGCAGACGCCATCCGCGATGCGCGACGCGCCTATGACGCGCTGGACGAGGAACTGAAGCCGTACCTTTCCGACCGCCTGCGGACGCTGGAGCAGGCGGAAGAAACTTGGTCCGCCCTCCTGCGGAAAGCGAAGGACGACGCGAAGGAAGCGCTGCAGGCGTATAAAACCCTCTCCGATTACCGTGCCGAACAGCAGGCGGAACTGCAAGCGCTCCTGGCGGAATTCTGCGCCCGTATCGACGCGTCCGACGACGGAAACGCGATCGATCTTGCCGTGGCGGAAGCGAAAGCGAGGATGGACGCCGTCAGGACCGCGAAGGAACTTTCAGACGAGGAAGCCGCGGGACGCGTTTCCGGGCTGATCGCGGAGATCGGCAGGGTGACGCTCGAGCGGAAGGACGCGGTCGAGGCGGCACGTCGCGCCTATGACGCGCTGTCCGACGAAGCGAAGGCGCTTGTCGTCGGCTGCGACGTACTTTTGGAAGCGGAAGCGGAACTGGAAAAGCTGGAACGCGAAGCGAACGCCGAAAGCAGTCCGGCGGTCCCGCAGGACCCCGTGTCCGAACCCTCCGAAACCCCCGAAGCGCCCGAACCCTCCGAAACGCCCGAAATCCCCGAAAGCGCCGAACGCCCCGAAAAGCCGGCTCCCGACGGTTCCGAAAGCGCCCCGTCCGCACCGCAGACGGGCGACGCGGGTGACCTGCCGCTGTACGCCGTTCTTCCGGCGGTCGGGCTGTGCGTCCTGCTCCTTGCGAACGCAAAAAGACGCGTCGGGTAAGCGCCATGTCCGCAAAGAAACTCCTTTCGGCGGCGCTTTGCGTCCTTTTGGCCTCTCTGACGGTGTGCGCCGGACTGCCCGCGTCCGCGGCGGACGCCCCCGGCGAACGGATCGGGTACGCGGTCTGGAGCGTGGAAGCGTTTACGGTCGGCGGCGGCTTCCTGGTCGAGCCGACCGAACTGCCGATCTACGCGGGCGAAACCGCGGCGGACCAATTGCTCCGCCTGCTCCGCCAGAGCGGATTGGTCTGCTATTTCGGCGGAACCACCGACGACGCGTTCTACCTCGCCTACATCGCGGACGGGACCTCCGCAAAGGCGAAATTCAACCGCTATTCCGGGAGCGGAACGCCGCAGAATGCGCGGGAACTGCACCTTTCGCATTCCGTTCCCGCCGTCCTGCTCCCGCACCTGCGGGATACCATGGTGTTCTTCGACCCGGACGACTACGCAAAAAACTGGACGGGGTACCTCGGCGAATTCGTGTTCACGAACGGTTCCGGGTGGATGTACGCGGTCAATAACCGTTTCCCGGGCGTCGGGCTTTCGGATACGTTCCTGTCCGACGGCGACGTCGTTCGCGTGCAGTTCACGCTGGCGTACGGCGCGGACATCGGCGGGCTCGGCGCCACCGGCGGGAATGCGCCGGGAGTCGGGAACCAACCGGCTTCGGGGTACTACCCCGTCGCGAACAAGGATGCGCTCTGCAAAGTCCTCTGCAGGGCGCTGTCCTTCGGCGCCCTGTCCGACGGCGAAACGAAAAACGCCTACGCGGACGCGCTCGCCGCGATGGAAGCGCCGGACGCTTCGCAGGACCGCGTGGACGTCGCCGCCGAAGCGCTCGACGACGCGCTTTCCAAGCCGTCGGACGTCCCTTCCCCGTCGGGATCGAGCGACCCCTCTGTGCCGTCCGAATCGGTCAGTTCCGACAACCCAATCGACCCTCCCGAGCTGTCCGAATCGGTCGATTCAAGCGACCCATCCGATTCCGGCAACTCCAACACCCCGAGCGACCCTCCCGAACCGCCCGAATCGGTCAGTTCCGACACCCCGAGCGACCCTCCCGAACCGCCCGAATCGGTCAGTTCCGACACCCCGAGCGACCCTCCCGATTCCGGCAGTTCCGACACTCCGAGCATCCCTCCTGAATCGGTCAACTCCGCCGAAACGAGCGACCCCTCCGTGCCATCCGAGCCGGTCGTTTCAAGCACCCCGCCCGATTCCGACGATCCCGACGCACCGAGCGCCCCGCCCGCTTCCGTTTCGGACACGGCACTGTCGATCGCCGACGGCATCCTGCGGTGGAAGAAAGCCGAAAACGGTTCGTCCGCGGACGACCCCCTGCTGGACGACGCATTTCTGGCGAGCGCCGGTTCGACGGCAGGCGACTGGTACCCCATCGGACTGAGCAGGCTCGGCATTTCCGACAACTTCGACGGCTACCTCGCCGTGCTTACGGACCGAATCGAGGAACGGTACCGCGAACCCGGTCGGCTGAGCGCCGCCAAAGCCACCGAATGGCACCGCATTTCGCTCGCCCTGCTTGCCGCGGGCGGCGACCCGACCCATGCCGGCGTCGACGAAAACGGAACCCCCATCGACCTGATCGCGGACGGGACCTACGACCGTGGAAAAACGGTGCCGCTCGGCAGACAGGGGCTGAACGGCTGGGTCTGGGGGCTGATCGCCCTCGACAGTATGCGGTACGACGTCCCGGCGGACGCCTGCGACACGCGGGACGACATGATCGCCGAGATCCTGCGCCAGCAGCTCCCGGACGGCGGGTTCTCCCTGAACGGCACGGACGCCGACCCCGACATGACCGCCATGGTTCTGCAGGCGCTTGCCCCCTACCGCGAAAGCGACAGGGTCTACGCCGACGCGGCAAAAACCGTCCCCGACGCGATCGAAGACGCGCTCGCCTGCCTTTCCGCCCTGCAGCTCGACACCGGCGATTTCGCAAGCTGGGGAACGGAAAACGTGGAAAGCGCCGACCAGGTGCTGATCGCGCTGTGCTGCCTCGGGATCGACCCGCTGACCGACGTGCGGTTCTGCAAAAACGGGCGTACGCTGCTGGACGGGATCCTTCGGTACCGAATGCCGGACGGCGGCTTTGCCCATTCCTTCGCGTACGACCCGAACAACCCCACCGCCTCGCCGGGCGAATCCGACACGATGGCGGGCGAACAGACGCTGCTCGCGATGACGGCGCTCTGGCGGCAGCGGAACGGGCTGCGCACGCTCTACGATTTCCGCCCCGAACAGGGCGCCGAACCGCAGGAAAACGCGACCGTTCGCTTCGACGACGCGGACCGCGAAGCGGCGGACAGCCTGCCGGAAATGCTGACGACGGCATACGACGCGACGGTAACTTCCCTGCTCGACAAACTGCTGCGGTCGGAAGATTTCGACGGCAAAGCCGCCTACCTGCAAAAACTGACCGACGCGAAAGCGACGATCGCGGCGATCCGGGCGGAGATCGACGACCTGAACGCGGAGATTCGCGAAAAGCTCTACCCGTTCGACCGGCTCACGGTCCGCGACAGGGAAACCGTGGACGGCATCTTCGAGCGCTGCATGGCGCTGAGCGAATACGACCGCTCCAAAATCGAACGCTTCGACGACGTGCGTCGAGCAAAGACCCAGATCGACGGCGCACTGCGCGGACGCCTGCTCGCCGTCGTCCTGTGCGTCGCAGCGGCGGGGATCGCGTTCTGCCTGATCCGCAGGGTCCGAAAACGGCGCAAACGCCGCGAAACGGAACGCGAAGAACTTTCCGCACGGCATGAAACGGAGGAAGCGCGTTGAAAAAGGACATTTTAGCGGTCTGCAGCGTCCTGCTCCTGCTCGCCGTCGTCGTCAACGGCACCGACGTGCAGTCGGTCGACGAATACTACCGCACGCACATCGACGACGTCACGCCGGAAAGCGAAACCGTGACCGTCAGCATCCGCTGTGACGCCGTACTCGACCATTACGACCAACTCGACCCTGCCCTGCGGTCGGACGAGTTCGTCCCGCCCGACGGCGTGATCCTGCCGCCGACGGAATACGTCCTGCGGGAGGGCGACACGGCGTTCGACCTGCTCGACCGTGCGGTTCGGTACAACAAAATCCAAATGGAATACCAGGGCTCCGACCAAAACGGCTTCGGGAGCGTCTACATCCAGGGGATCCACTACCTGTACGAATTCTCCTGCGGTCCGTATTCCGGCTGGATGTACCGCGTGGACGGGGTGTACCCGCATTACGGCTGTTCCGACTACGTCCTGCGGGACGGGCAGGTCGTCGAGTGGGTCTACACCTGCGACCTCGGGCGCGACGTCGGCGCCGACTGGCTGGGCGGACAGGGAAAATGAGCCGCCCCGCCTCCCCGTATCTTCCCCCTGCGGAAGATACGGGCTTTTTTGCCCAAAAAATCGGGAAGCGTCCTGTACAGAAAGCCGAAAATCCTCCCGCTGCCGTTTCAAGCATTGACAAAGTCGCCCGATTCCGCTATACTGGTTTTTGACAAACCATATAAAAAAGGAGCAAGTTATGAAAGCAATCAAGCGTCTCCTGCCCCTGTTCCTCGCGCTTCTGATCCTTTCCGTCTCGCTCGTCGGCGCGGTCGCGTCGGCGTACTACGCGGGGCAATGGGTCGGATTCGGCACCGTCACCGGCTCGACGCACAGCAGCCTCGCCACCGGCGTGGCGTACGACAACACCACCGTCAAAGGGTCCGTCGGCGGCAACCAACGGCTGCACACCCTGACGTTCAATCCCGCGACAAGCAATTATGTGCCGCTGGTCTACACCAAGAACTCCGGCTACGGCGCGACGACCATCAATTCCGCCAAGGAAGCGGAAGCGATCGGCTACGACGTCAAGGGCGGGGTCAACGCTTCCTTCTTCTCCTTCACCGGAAAGAGCTGCAACACCTACGGCGGGGTCAACATCTCCGACGGCAAGATCCTGCAAGGCTGCAACAGCAACGGTGCGGCGTGGGTGCTCGCGTTCAACAGCGACGGCACCTCCGCGCTCGCCTATTCCAAGGTCTCCTACACGCTCAGCGCGAAGAACAACGCGTGGAGCGCCCCGGTGGAATGCATCAACATCTGCCCGGAAACCACCTACGGCGGCATCTACTACTACGACGAATTCTGCGGCACCAAGACGGACACCAAGGCGTCCGGCGTGGAGATCGTCTTTGAAAAGCAGGACCACACCCAACTGACCGTCGGCGGGACGCTCGTCGGCAAGGTGGTCGCCGTTCGGAGCAGCGTTTCCGCCGGCGGAGCCATCGGGAAGGGTCAGTTCGTGCTGTACGCCTCCAACGCGAGCGCGTACGCCGCATCCCTGCGCTCCCTCGCGGTGGGCGACACGGTGCGGATCACGGCGACGGAAACCATGTCCGCCGCAAAGACGGTCATGGAGAACTGCAACAGTGCGTTCGTGACCTACGGCTACCACATCGTAGCGAACGGTACGAACGTGACCGATTCGGACGGTCTGGGTTCCTCGTTCAACAAGGCTCGCGCACAGCGGAGCGGCATCGGCGTGAAGGCGGACGGGACGCTGGTCCTCGTCGCTTCCCCCGGTCGCACCAGCACCAACACAGGTCTTACCGTCTATGAACTCGCAAACTACTTCATTTCGCAGGGCTGCGTAACCGCGATCGACCTCGACGGCGGCGGCTCGACCCAGATGACCATCGAAAAATCCGGCTCGCTGACCACCGCGATCTCCAGCACCCGCCGGGTCGCCAACAGCATCCTCGTCGTCGCCCGTCCGACGATCAGCGCTTCCGATAAGGCGGAACTGAACGGACTGCTCGACGAAGCGAACGCCCTGCGTGAAAACTTCCTGCTCGGCGGCGCGACCGGCGCGCTGGATGCCGCCGTGACCTACGGCGCCGGCGTGCGCGATTCCGCGAAGTCCATGCCCGGCGACTACACCAAGGCGATCATGCGCCTGCGGGAAGCGCTCGCGAACGTGACCAAGACCGGCTACCGCCCGGGCGTCTATCGTCTGAACACCGCATCCGCCCTGCAAAGCGGCGCTTCCGCCTCTTCGTCCGCCGTTTCCTCGCTTGCCGCCGGTCGGACCTTCACGGTCACGCAGACCTCCGGCAATTACGGCTACACGAAGGTCCTCACGAACTTCGGCTGGATCGATCTGACCAAAGCGACCCGCATCGGCAGCGCGGTCAACGCGCAGGCGACGATCGTCTCCCCGACGGTCGCCTATAAGGGACAGGACGTCACCGTCTCCTGGAAGCCGGTCAACGGCGCGGCGGCGTACACCTATAAGGTCATCGAACTGCTCGGCGAGCCGGATCCCGGCGACTCGAACGAATCCGCCAACGCCGTCACCCTCGCGAGCGGCACGTCGACGGACGACCTGCAAGTCACGATCCCCGCGTCTGCGCGGACGGACGGTCGTTACCTGAAAGTCGCCGTCTGCGTCGAGTATCCGACGGCGAGCATCTGGAGCACGGCGTATATCGCCACGTCCACCCTCCCGTTCACCGACGTCCCGCTCGGCTTCTGGGGCTTCGACGCGGTGCGGCACGCTTACGAAAGCGGCTACTTCTCCGGCGTTTCCGCGACGGAATTCGCCCCGAACGGCACGATGACCCGCAGCATGATGGCGACCGTGCTGTACCGCATGGCGGGCGCTCCCGCGATCGACCCGGAAGCCGTCCAACCGTTCGTCGACGTCCCGGAGAACACCTGGTACTATGACGGCGTGCGGTGGTGCGCGTCCGTCGGGATCACGTCCGGCGTTTCCGCGACGGCCTTTGCCCCCGACGCGCTGGTCACCCGCGAGCAGGCGGCGGTGTTCCTCTACCGCTTCGCGCAGACGCAAGGGTACGACACGACGGTCGAGGACCCGACCGCGCTGGATCGTTTCGCGGACGCCGCGTCCGTCAGCGACTACGCGCAGACCGCGATGGCGTGGGCGGTGCAGAACGGCATTCTGTCCGGCACCGACGTCGGTCTGGAACCGAAAGCGAACGCCACCCGCGTGCAGGTCGCGGCGCTGCTGTACCGTTTCGATACGGTTTTCGCGGAGTAAACCCCTCCAAAACGCAATTGCAAGTCCGTCTTTCCGGCGGACTTGCATTTTTTCCAAAAAAATGATATTTTTTGCAACGTTTCCCG
Source organism: uncultured Clostridia bacterium (assembly GCA_947627335.1). Lineage (GTDB taxonomy): Bacteria > Bacillota > Clostridia > Oscillospirales > CAG-382 > Coliplasma. The sequence continues at coordinate 8,171 of CANQVQ010000049.1, forward strand.
ATTTTTGCACACTATCCGAATGAAAGGCACGAAAAAGGAGGGACGACCCCATGAACGACGCGGCGCAGACGGACACCCTGCAGGAGCAATTTGCAAGAGAATACCCCGAAAAACTATTCTACTTCTGCCTCAAACGGACCGGCGACCCGCACGAAGCGGAGGACCTCGCCTCGGACGTGACGCTGCACGTCCTGACCGCGCTGGGGCGCGGCGTGCGCCCGGAACATTTTCCCGCCTGGGTCTGGCAGATCGCGCACAACCGCTACTGCGCGTGGGCGAAGGAGAAACGGCGGCGGGCGGACGCGCTCGCGCCGGAATTTCCCGACGGGGAAACCGACCTGTCCGACCCGGAGCCGACCCCGGAGGAGACCCTGCTGCACGCCGAAGCGCTTCGGCTGCTGCGGCGGGAATTGGCGTTCACGTCCGCCGACTACCGGCACATCGTCGTCGCCTACTACTTCGACGGGGTCCGACTCAGCGAGATCGCGGACCGCTTGGGTCTGCCGGACGGGACCGTCCGCTCCAAACTCCACCGTGCCAGAAATCTGCTGAAAGAGGGAATGAAAATGGAACGAACCTTTGAGAAACGAAGCTACCAGCCGGAAGAGATCTTCTTTACGGCGTCGGGGTACCAGCCGAGCGGGCTGCCGTGGCGTGCGATCCAACGAAAGATCCCGAAAAATATCCTGTGCGCAGCACACAACAACCCCTGCACGCTGGAGGAACTTGCCATCGAACTGGGCGTCGCCCTGCCGTACATCGAAGAGGAAGCGCAATTGCTCCTGGACGCGGAACTGCTGCGGAAAACCGAGGACGGGAAGCTGCTGACCAACTTCCTGATCCTTTCCAAGGACGTGCAGGAGACCTGCAACGAGCTTTGCTGCGCCTTTACCGAGCAGCAGTACGAAACGCTCTGGGCGGTCGCCGGCGAATGCGTGCGGATCGCGGAGGAAACGAACGTCCCGTTCGGGACCTATCCGCCGGAGGACGTGCGGATGTACTTCGGTCAGATGCTGCTGCAAACGCTGTTGAGAAGATTCTACACGTTGCCGTACCACCGCGCCGACGGGGGAAACTGGGGCGTGGTAGGATTTGAGCTCAACGCGTTCTGCCGACTGCCGCAAACCGCATTCAGCAACAACCTCTCGGACTACCGTTCGGACAAAGTGCCGCTCACCTGGTGGGAGGGCTATCAGGTGGCAAACTGGTCGGACAAGGTGTTCTGCCAAACCCGCTACACGCAGGACGTCCCGAACTCCTACTGCCTCCCCCTGCTGCGGGCGGTCGCGGAAGGGGCGGACCCGGCGACGTTCAGCGCCGTGGAACGGGAGCAGGTGGAATTGCTGCTGCAGCAGGGATTCCTGGTCCGGCGGGAGGACGGCAGTCTGCTCGTGGACGCCATTGTTGTGTCCCGGAAGGAACAGGGCGACCGGCTTGCCAAAGCGCTGCTCGAACTGCCCGCCTACGCTTCGCTGGATAAGGCGGCGGCGGAACTGAAAGACCGCGTGCGGGACGCGCTTCTGCCGCTCGCGGGGAAGTACTTCCGCGACGAACTGGACTACTATACGACCATAGCGGCGCTCACCACCGGCAAAACCATGTTCCGGCTGTGGAAGGACCGCGGACTGTACCACGGCGCGAGCAGTCGGTTCTGTTCGCTCGAACTCCACGGTTGAACGGCAAAAAAAGAAACGGAACGGTCGTGCCGCCGTTCCTTTTTTTTCCTACACGGACGCCGCGAAAGCGCGTTCCCGCCCCTTCCGCACGACCAGCGCCCTGAACACCGTCCGCACCAGCGGCTGAATGAAGAACAGCTGCGTGAAGAACGCGAACGGGAAGTTGTAGCAGACCAGCCGCAGCCAATCGGCAAGCAGGGTGAACACGCGGAACCCCGCCCCGTAGTCGTAGTAGAGGATCGCGGCGAGGAAGCTCATTGCGGGGCACATGATCCCCACGGTCGCGCAGATGACCGCCGTTTCAAACAGCACCGGGTGGGTCGTCGCGGGATCGAAACACTTCCGGGCGAGCCGAAAGGACAGCGGCGACCCCAGCAGGATCTCCAGCGTGTACGCCAGCGTGAACTCGATAAGCACGACCGCCCAGATCGGCACCGGCTTCCCGAACACCGGGACCCCGCCCATCGCGTGGATCGCGGCGAGCACCCCGCTCTCCCCGGTCAACTGCCTGAACAGGTCCCCGTGAACGACGTACAGGCTGAAAAAGACGTAAGCGTGGACCGTGACGACCACGGTGAGCAGGGCAAACAGCATTCGCTGCGCTTGATTTTTTGGCATAGGTTTCTCCTTTTTTCACACAAAAAAACACACGCCTGTAAATCCGTACCGTAATCAGATTTACGCACCGAAGTGCAACGTGTGTCGTCGATTTAGAGCCGATTGAATTTTACGGCGAACCCGTATCCTTCCGGGTCGCCTTGCGTTCAAGGAAGCCCCGCCCCCGGACTTCGCCGGGAGCGGGAGCCTTTTTTCGTTGCGATAGGTCAGTCGAGGACGATCTCCTTGCCCTGTTCGGAGGAATCGTACATCGCCTGCATCATGCGAGCCGTCTTGATGACGGTGTCAATGTGGGACGGGAGCTTCTCGCCCGTGTGGATGCACTCGATGAACTTGTCGATCTCCTTCTGGAACATCGGGAAGTCCTTGTACTTCGGCTTGAAGCTGACAAGGCTGCCGCAGGAGGTCGTGTAGACCGTGAAGTCGCCGCCGTACTGCAAACGGGCGCCGCCCTTCGTGCCGAGGAAGTCGATATAGGACTCGCCGACGCCGATATTCTGCGCCCACGCGCCGTTGAACGTGATGGTCGGGCCGTCCGTGCGGACAAAACCGGTGACGAAGTCGTCCACGTCATAGGTCCCGTTGAGGTCCTTCGTGTCCTCCGCCCACATCCCTTCGTAGACGTAGTTCGGCATATCCTTGCCGAGCTTGCAGTACGCCTTGGAGGAGACCGTGATCGGTTTCGGGTCGCCGGTGCAGTACATGACGATGTCGAGGTAATGCACGCCCCAGTCGATCAGCACGCCGCCGCCGGAGATCTCCTTGGTCGTGAAAGCGCCGCCGAGCCCCGGGATCGAACGCTGTGCGCGGAAGGAAACGTACACATGGTAAATTTCGCCGAGTTCGCCGGACTGGATGATCTCGCGCAGACGGTTGACCGCCGCATTGAAGCGGTTGACCACGCCGATGTTGAGCACCTTGCCGGTCTTATGCTGGGCTTCCTGCATCGCCTTCGCTTCGGAATAGACGCGGGCGGCAGGCTTCTCGCACAGGACGTTCTTTCCGGCGTTCAGGGCGTCGATCGCGATGACCGAGTGCATCTTGTTCGGGGTGCAGACGGAGACCGCTTCGATTTCCGGGTCCGCAAGCACGACGTGATAATCCTCGACCGCCTGCCCGCAGCCGTACTTTTCCACGCACGCCTGCGCCTTGGACAGGATGATGTCGCAGAAATACTTGATCTCGACTTCCTTGTTGTTCATGTAGGACGGGATGTGCGCACTGTTGGCGATGGTCCCGCATCCGATGACCGCAATTTTCATGGTTGCCATATGTTTACCCTCTCCATATCTGGTATTTTCTGCCTGTCCCCATCTTATCACATTTCGTCCCGCTTTGCAAGGGTTTTTTCAAAAAAACAGGAAATTTTTTGCCCTTTCAGAACGGAAGCATCCCGACCGCGAGCGAAAGCCAGAAAGCGACGAGAAAGCCCAGATACAGGCGGCTTCCGTGCTTTTTCGACAGCAGAAGCGAAAGCATCCCGCAGACCGCGAACGCGGCGGGCAAAAGCATCCGCTCCGTCGAGACCGCCGCGCTTCCGATCCCGGCGCGGTCGAGCAGCGACAGCGCCCCGTCGAACAGGCGCAGCGCCACACCAGGCAGGAACGCCGCGACCGGCGCGAGCGGCGGAAAGACCGCGAAGCAGGCGACCGAAAGCAGGAGCGCGAACAGCAGCGGCGCGAAAAACGGAAGCACCAGCAGGTTCGCGAGCGGCGTCAGGTAGGAAACCGACCCGAACGAGAACGCGAGCACCGGAAACGTGAACAGCACCACCGAACAGGAGGCGTACAGCGACCCCGCCGTCCGCGCAAGGAGCGATTTCGCCCGTCGCCGCAGCCGTGCGCCCGCACTCACCGGCAGGCGATCCCCGGTTTCGCGCCGTCCGTAAAACGCGGAAAGCCGCGTGCGCACCAGCAGCAGGCAG
>CANQVQ010000050.1 GCA_947627335.1 uncultured Clostridia bacterium
GTTGGTGAACAGCGATTCCCCGTCGAACCCCCATGTTTTTCCGTCGGAAGCGCGGGTGAGATAGAAATCCGCATACGGGATCTCCCGCGTCTGCCCGCCGCAGGTCAGCCGGACGCCGTTGAACGTGTCGCGGTCGTCGCAGTCGAGTCTGACCTTCCCCGTGCGGTCCGCATAAAGGGACGCGTAGGTATAGATCCGGTAGACGTCCGGGTCGGATTCCTCGGTCAGTTCCTTTTCGGAACGGTTGCAGAAGCACACGTCCACCCGCTCGTCCAGCGCGTCGAGCACCTGCTCGGTCTGCGCGTCGAGCGCGTAGAACGCGGGAAGCGGTTCCTCCTGCCGAAGCGCGACAAAATAGACGCACAGCAGGACCGCCGCCGCGACGAGGACGCTCCCGACAAGAATCAACTGATTGCGCAGGGTCAGGCGGAAACCGCTCCGCCTGCGCTGATTCTCATTGGTTTCGGAAAAGACCGAAAGGATCTCCCGCTTCTCCTCCTCGGAAATTTCGTCGTCCGGCGTGTCCGCCGAAAGCGTTTCCGGGGAAGCCTGCTCCGCAAGCGGATCCCGGTTTTGGTTTTCTTCCATGCTCATATCGGTTCCTTTCCGATGCTTACAGATGCCTGCGGCGGATAAAGACCACCAGTCCCGCGATCGTGATCGCCGCGGGCAGCACCGCGCAGATGATGATCCCCAAACGGAACGCGGAGGACGTCTCGATCCCCAGCGCGACGTCGTTGATGCTCTTGTAATCGATGTCCAGCGAGTAGCGGTCCACGCCCATCGTGCGGACGGCGGACAGCAGAAGCGTGCTGTTGCCGTAGGCGGCGCTGTCGATCACGCCCGTCCCGGCGAAATCCGTCGAGCCGGACAGCAGCACATACTGGAATTCCCGCACCTGGTTGGTGCTGTTTTCGTCGGTGAGATCGACGTAGTCCGAATTCGAGGACAGCAGCATCAGCGGGAAGGCCCCGTCCTTGCTCGTCCCCTCGAAGGTCGAACGCCCGTCGGCGGCGGACAGCAGGACGGTTTCGACCGTGTAATCGTCCTTCGTCGTGGTCGCCGCAGTGTACAGCTCGACGCAGTGCGGCATGACCGTGCGGACGTTCAGCACGTTCTTCATCAATTGATAGGAAGCGCTGCTGTCCGGGGTTTCGACGTCCGACACATACTGCGCCGAAAGGTTCAGCGGGTCGTTGTTGAGGCATCCGCCGACGGAACTGACCTGATAGTACGGTTTGTAGCCGATCCCCCACTCGTTTTCCAGGTAATCCTGCAAATTCTTCAGTTCCGGGGTGGAATCGTCCACCAGGACGATCATGCTGTGGTATTCGTCCATGTAATCCATCAGCTTGTCCACTTCCGTCTCGGTAAAGTCGGTCTGCGGGTCGTCGACGATAAGGATCCGGGTGCGCTCGTCGATGTCGCCCGAAGAGAGGTCCGCCTCGCGGATCTCAAACCCGTTGTCCTGCAGCAGCTTCGCAAGCGACGTCGGACCGGCCGCGCCGAGCTGCGCCGGTTCGCCGTGACCGGTCGTGAACGTGACGACCTGCGGCTCGGACATACAGCTTTGCAGCAGAGCCGTCGTGAGACGGAGCTCGCCGTTGAAGCCGACGTAGGTGCCGGACCCGCTGTCCACCGTGTAGAACGAGTCCAGCGTCAGCACGCGGGCGTGGTACTTGCCCTCGACGACGATGTTGTTCTGGGTCAGCGTGGTATTGGCACGTTTGTTGTATTCGGCAGCCCATTCCGGGTCCCGCTGCAGATTGCGGTACTCGACGCGCACGCCGTCGTAGGTGCGGGCGTACTCCTCGCAGAGGTCCCGCACGAGCGCGACGGGATTCAGTCCGCGCATCCGCGCACGGTCGGCGTCGCTGACGTTGTCATAGGTATCGCGGTCGGCGAGCAGGTAGATGGTCGCGTCAAGGTCGCCGTTCGATTCCAGATCCCCGAGGACGTTGCGCGAAATGTCCCCGATGGAGATGAATTCCTCCGCCGTCAGGTCGATATTCAGGCTGAACGTCCCCGCGACCGAGGACACGACGAGGTTGAGCGCGATCACGAGCGCCACGAACACGACGGTATAGACCGCGGAAACGCTCCCGCGCCTGATGCGGCTGCCGCGTTCCGGACGCGATTCGGTTTTCTTCTTTTGCTTTTCCATACTGGCACCCCCGTTCCGATTCAGGACCACCGGCGCTTGTCATAGACGCGCACCGTCAAAAAGACGAACACCGCCGACAGCGAGAGATAGTACACCACCGCCGGAATGCTCAGACTCTGGTTCATGAACGGGATATACCGGTCAAGCACGGAGAACCATTGCAGCACCGAACGCAGCCACGCGTACGGGATCGCGTCGCCGATCAGATACAGCAACAGCATCGCGACGATGACTCCGATGGAGGAAACGGCGGCGATCAGCTGATTCTGCGTCAGCGACGACAGGAAAAGCCCGATGGCGACGAACGCGGCGCCGAGGAGGAACACGCCGAGGATATTCGCGAAGATCGCGGCGGTGTTCGGGTTGCCGTAGCGATACAGCAGGACGAAATTGAACGCGTTGACCAAAAACGTGCAGCCGTAGATCGTCAGTGCGGCGAAATACTTGCCGAGGATCATGCCGGTCAGGCTGACCGGCGCGGTCATCAGGAGTTGTTCGGTCTTGGACCGGCGGTCCTCCGCGAGCAGCTTCATCGTCAGCAGCGGGATCAGAATGGCAAAGACGCAGATAAGCAGCAGGAAGTACATATTGAGACTGTCCATGCTCTGCCGTGCGAGCGTGCACTGGTAGAACAGAAGCCCCGACACCAGCAGGAACACCCCGCAGAAGATATAGCCGATCGGCGTGATGAAATAGGAACGCAGTTCCCGCTTATAGATCGCAAACATCAGCCCTCTCCCCCTTTCCGGCTCTTCCGCCGGCTTTCGCCCACCAGGCGGATGAAAATGTCCTCCAGGCTCAGCTCGACCCCCTCCAGACCGACCAACGGCCAGCCCTTCGTGGAGAGCATATAGAACAGCGGCTTGCGTGCGTCGACGCGTTCCTCGGATTCGATCAGATAGCTGATGCTGTCCGTGTCGCGCTTGCCGAGCACTTCCACCGTGCGGATCCCGGCGACCGTGCGGAGCGCCTTGAGGACGTCCTCCTGCGGACCGACGATCTTCGCGACCATCTTGCGCGAACCGTCGACCGCCGTGACGAGGTCCTCGGTCTTTTCGTTGGCGACCAGCTTGCCCTTGTTGATGACGACGATGCGGTCGCAGACCGCCTGCACCTCCGGCAGGATGTGCGTGGAAAGGATGATCGTATGTTCCTTGCCGAGCATACGGATCAGGTTGCGGATGTCGATGATCTGCTTCGGATCGAGCCCGACGGTCGGTTCGTCGAAGATCAGCACCCGGGGGTTGCCGATAAGCGCCTGCGCGATGCCGACGCGCTGCCGGTAGCCCTTGGAAAGGTTGCCAATAAGCCGTCCGAACACGTCGCCGATCTTGACGACGTCACAGATCTCGCGGAGATGCTGTTCCCGCGGGAACGTGCAGCCCTTCAGGTCATAGATGAAGTTCAAATACTCCTTGACCGTCATATCCGTGTACAGCGGCGGCATCTCCGGCAAAAAACCGATGTTCCGCTTCGCTTCCAGCGGCTGCTCGAGAATGTCCATCCCATCGACAAGGCAGGTCCCCGACGTCGCGGAGAGGTAGCCGGTGAGGATATTGAGCGTCGTGGACTTCCCGGCGCCGTTCGGTCCGAGGAACCCCATGATCTCCCCTTCCTCGACGCGGAAGCTGACGTCGTCGACCGCCCGCTTGTCGCCGAACACCTTGCAGAGGTTCTTGATTTCAATCATAGCTGGTGTTTCCTTTCGGTTATTTGCGTCCTTCTTCTTCCCGAAGCAGACCGAGGTCGCGCAGCGCCTGCTCCGGCACTTCCGCCGGGCATCCGGTCATCAGTTCCGAGGCGTTCTGCACCTTCGGGAACGCGACCACGTCGCGCAGGCTGTCCGCACCCAGCATCTGCATCACCAGCCGGTCCAGCCCGATGGCCATGCCGCCGTGGGGCGGCGCCCCGTAGCGGAACGCGTCCAGCAGATAGCCGAACTTCGCACGGGCTTCCTCGTCGGAAATGCCGAGCAGCTCGAAGATCTTCGCCTGCAGGACCGGGTCGGTGATCCGAATGGACCCGGAGCAAAGCTCGATGCCGTTGAGCACGAGGTCGTAGCACTTTGCGCGGACGCGCCCTTTGTCCGTTTCGAGGTAGGGCAGGCATTCGTCCACGACCGCCGTGAACGGGTGGTGCATCGCCAGCCATTCCCCGCTTTCGCGGTCGTATTCAAAGAACGGGAACTCCACCACCCACAGGAAGGAATACCCCTTCCGCTCGACGCCGAGCCGGTTGGCGGCTTCCAAACGAAGCTGCCCGAGCTGGGTGAGCAGCCGGTCGGTGTCCTCGTCCGCCATCGCGAGCAGGATGTCCCCCTCCTCGCACCCGGCGCGGTCGTAGATCCGCTGCAGTTCTTCCTCGGTGAGGAATTTCGCGAACGAGGAGCTCGTCTGCTCCGCACGGCGCACCCAGGCGACACCGGACGCCCCGCAGCCCTTGGCGTATTCGACCAGCTTGTCGATCTCCTTGCGGGTCATCTTCCCGGCGGCGCCCTTCAGCACGATGGCGCGGACGCTCCCGCCCGCCTCCAGCGCACGGGTGAACACCGAAAAACCGCACCCCCGCACTTCGTCCGACAGGTCGCAGATCTCCATGCCGAACCGCAGATCCGGCTTGTCCGAGCCGAAGCGGTCCATGACCTCGCGGTAGGTATAGCGCGGGAGCGGGAGCGGCAGCTCCACCCCGAGCGTCTCCCGGAACAGTCGCTGCAGGTAGCCCTCCGCCATTTTCAGGATGTCCTCCATATCGACAAAGCTCATTTCGAGGTCGATCTGGGTAAATTCCGGCTGGCGGTCGGCACGCAGGTCCTCGTCGCGGAAGCAGCGGGCGAGCTGGAAGTACCGGTCGAACCCGGCGACCATCGAAAGCTGCTTGTACAGCTGCGGCGACTGCGGCAGGGCGTAAAACGAACCCGGATGCACCCGGGACGGCACGAGATAGTCCCGCGCCCCCTCCGGCGTGGAACGGATCAGCATCGGCGTTTCCAGTTCGATGAACCCGTTCTCGTCGAAGTAGTCCCGCGTCACCTTCGCGACGCGGTGACGGAACAGCAGGTTCCGCTGCAAAACCGGGCGGCGCAGGTCCAGATAGCGGTATTTCAGCCGCAGTTCCTCGCCGGTTTTGCAATCGTCGGTGATCTCGAACGGCGGCGTCTCGCTCTCGCCGAGGACCTTCAGCGCCGTCACGAACACCTCGACCTCCCCGGTCGGCAGGTCGGGATTGACCGACGCACGGCGGCGCACGGTCCCGCGGGCGGACAGCACGAATTCGCTCCGCACCCCGGACGCCTTTTCAAACGTCGCCGGATCGGTCCCGTCGTCAAACGCAAGCTGCACCACACCGCTGCGGTCCCGCAGATCGATGAACAGCAGATTCCCGAGGTCCCGCCGCCTGCGCACCCAGCCCATCACGCAGACTTCCTGCCCCTCGTGGACCGTCCGCAGTTCGCCGCAAAGGTGCGTGCGGCGCTCGTCTCCCAGCAATTCCGTCATATAGGTAACTTCCTTCCCATCGTTTGCTTATTTCTGCCCGCCGGACAGCTCCCTGCGCTCCCCGCGGTTCTCCAAAAATTCCGCGAAGCGGTAGCCCTGCGCTTCCGCCTGCGCGAGCTGTTTGCCGACCTTTTTCTTCTTCTGCCAGAGCGTCACGTCGTATCGGTCGTGCAGGGTACGGGCATAGCGGATCGCCTCGGCGACCTGCCCCTCGTCGTAGAACAGCACTTCCCGCTCCCGTCCGCCGCCGTCCCCGCCGCGCTCCGAAAGCACGGAAAAGATCCGCTCGAACCCGATCGAGAATCCCACCGCGGGGACCTCCCCGCCGCAGAACTTGCCGATCAGGTTGTCGTACCGACCGCCCCCCGCGACCGTCCCGCCGAAGGACGGGCATTCGATCTCGAACACCGCGCCGGTGTAATAGCCCTGCCCGCGCACGAGCGTCGCGTCGAACAGCACTTCGTACTTCCCGTCGGCGAGCGAATTGGTCTGCTCCAGAAGCGTCCGGATCTGTTCCGCTTCCGCCTCGCTCCCGTAGGAGGCGAGCTGCTCGAGCGTCAGTCCGCCGCAAAGCAGGTCCGTCAGGCGTTCCGCCGCCTCCGCCGGGAAGCCCTTTTCGAGCAGTTCCGCACGCACGCCGTCAAAGCCGACCTTGTCCGCCTTGTCAACGGTCACGCAGACGGAATCCGCCGCCTCCGGCGCAAATCCGCAGCCGACGATCAGATTCCGCAGCAGTGCGCGGTGATTGACCCGCACGCGGAAATCGTCGATCCCGACCGCCAGAAGCGCCTCCGCCGTGACGGAGATCAGTTCGACCTCGCAGTCGATGCCGTCCGAGCCGAGGATGTCGATGTCGCACTGCACAAATTCCCGCAGCCGCCCCTTCTGCGGGCGCTCGGCGCGGTAGACCCGCCCGATCTGGATGCACTTGAACGGGCTTTCCAGTTCGTTGCGGTGCAGCGCATAATAGCGGGAAAGCGGCAGGGTCAGGTCGTAGCGCAGACCGAGGTCGCAAAGGTGGGCGTGATCCCCCGCTTCGAGCGCCTTTTTGAGCTTGTCGCCCCGCTTTTCAAGGCGGTAGATCAGCTTGAGGTTCTCCCCGCCGTCGCTGTTTTCGAGGTTCTCAAGGCTTTCCGGCACGGGCGTCTCGATGGCGCGGAAGCCGTTCGAGCGGTAGACCGCACGGATCCGCTCGAGCAAACGCTCCCGCAGGGCGTTCTCCCGGGGCAGATAGTCCCGCATCCCCTCGGTCGGTGTCAGTTTCATAGGCGAATATCGAATTCCTTTCTGTTTTCAGTCGTCGAGGGCGGCGTCCTTGTCGATCGTGCGCCAGTTGAGGTCGCCGCGGTCGAGCGCGAGGATCAGCGCCTCCGCCGTCGCGATATTGGTCGCCGCAGGGACGTTGTGGACGTCGCATTCCCGAATGAGCGGTACTTCCGTTTCGAGATACTCCTGCGGATTGCCCGTATCGCACAGCAGAATCAACAGATCCACCTCGCCGTAGGCGATCTTGGAAGCGATCTGGTTGGAACCGCCGTGGAAACCGGAAAGCAGCTTTTCGATCGTCAGCCCGGTCGCTTCGGCGATATACTTCGCCGTCGTCGCCGTAGCGCAAAGGCGGTGGCGGGAAAGCACGCCGCAGTACGCCATGCAGAACTCGGTGATCAGCTCCTTTTTCTTGTCGTTTGCGATGATCGCAATGTTCATAACAACAGGACACACCCTTTCATGAGAGTCAAATGGAAACGGAAACGGTTTGGGACAACTTCTTTTTCGCCGCCGCGAGGCAGGCGTGCTTTCGACCCGGCGTCATCACGCTTTCAAACAGCGGGACGCCCGCGCCGCACAGCCGCAGCGCGATATTGAGGAAGGCGACTTCATACGGCTTCAGCCGCCGGCGTTCCTTCCCGCCGAACGGCGTTTCGCCGCATTCCTGGTCCGCAGGCAGGCACTCCGACGCGGGGATCACCCCCAGCAGCGGCACCGACGAACGGCGGATGACCTCCAGCACCGTCGGCAGTCTGCCCGACGCCGCGAACTGGTAGCGGTACCCGTTGACGAGCAGCCGCACCCGGCGATAGCCGATGGCGGCGAGGTTTGCCGCCGTCTTTTCCGCCGCACGGATCGAGGTCGATTGGTGCAGGGAAACCACGACGGCTTCGTCCGCCTCCCGCGCAAACGACCGGTAGTAATCGGTCAGTTCGGCGGAGGAATCCACGATGCAGTAGTCGAAATTCGCACGGATCGACGCGAACAGTTCGTCCGCCCTCTCGCGTGGAAGTTCGGACCCGTCGTACCGCATCGGCGCCGGCAGGAACCGCAGAAGTCCGCTTTCGCCGACCTGCACGAGCGCGTCCTCCAGCGAACATCGACCGGCGAGCACGTCGCCGCAGTCGAACAGCACGCTGTTTTCCAGCCCGAGCACCAGATCCATGCAACGCATTCCGAAATCGGCATCGACGATGCAGACCCGCTTCCCGAGGGACGCGAGCGCGCAGGCGATCCCCGCGGCGGCGGTCGTTTTGCCGACCCCGCCCTTGAACGCGGTCACAAAAATCACTCTGCCCAAAAACGGTACACTCCTCCAATATAGAGTCATTTTTATGATACCATTTCAGGCAGGATTTGTCAAGAGGGCAAGCCAAAAAACCAAAGCAAAACGGCGACTTTTTCGCAAAAAAATCCGTTCTTCCCGTCCCGTCGGGCGACTTTTCCTTGACAAAAAAGCGCGAATGTGGTATATATACCTATGCGGAGGTCCCGCAAACGATTTTTTACGGAAAGAGGAAACAGGTATGCGCAAGCAGGGAAAAGGCACCGAGTGCGTGCAGGCGGGGTACACCCCCGAAAACGGCGGACCCAGACAGATCCCGATCATCCAGTCCACCACCTTCAAATACGACACGAGCGAGCATATGGGCAAGCTCTTTGATCTGGAGGAAAGCGGCTATTTCTACACCCGCCTCCAGAATCCGACCAACGACCGTGTCGCCGCGAAGATCTGCGCCCTTGAAGGCGGGACGGCGGGGATGCTGACCTCGTCGGGGCAGGCCGCCAACTTCTACGCGGTGTTCAATATCGCCAACTGCGGCGACCATATCGTTTCGTCGTCCACCATTTACGGCGGCACCTACAATCTGTTCCATGTGACCATGCGCAAGATGGGCGTGGACTTCACGTTCGTCGCCCCCGACTGCACGGAAGAGGAGCTTGCCGCCGCGTTCCGCCCCAACACCAAAGCGGTCTTCGGGGAAACCATCGCCAATCCCGCGCTCACCGTGCTCGACATCGAGAAGTTCGCACGGGCGGCGCACGCGCACGGCGTACCGCTTATCGTGGACAACACGTTCGCCACGCCGGTCAACTGCCGTCCGCTCGAGTGGGGCGCGGACATCGTCACCCATTCCACCACCAAATACATGGACGGGCACGGCGCCGCCGTCGGCGGGGCGATCGTGGACGGCGGGAAGTTCGATTGGTTCGCGCACGCGGACAAGTTCCCCGGTCTGACCACGCCCGACGACAGCTATCACGGGGTCGTTTACGCCGAAAAGTTCGGTTTGGAAGGCGCGTTCATCACCAAATGCACCGCGCAGCTCATGCGCGACTTCGGTTCGATCCAGGCGCCGCAGAACGCGTTCCTGCTCAACCTCGGGCTGGAAAGCCTGCACGTCCGTATGCCGCGCCACTGCGAAAACGCGCTTGCCGTCGCAACATTCCTCAAGGACCACCCCAAAGTGTCCTTCGTCACCTATCCGGGGCTTGCGGGCGACAAGTATTACGAACTCGCGCAGAAGTATATGCCGAACGGGACCTGCGGCGTCGTATCGTTCGGCGTCAAGGGCGGACGCGCCGCCGCCGAGACCTTCATGAAGCACCTGCGCCTCGCCGCCATAGAGACGCACGTCGCCGATGCGCGCACCTGCTGCCTGCACCCGGCGTCCGCCACCCACCGCCAGATGAACGACGCGGAGCTTGCCGCCGCCGGCATCACCGCCAACCTCGTGCGCCTGTCCTGCGGTCTTGAGGACGCCGACGACCTGATCGCCGACGTTTCCCAGGCGCTCGACAGGGTCGAAATGTGACGGGGACGGGCGTATTGGGGCTTTGCCCCAATCCCCATTCAAGGAACTTTTTGAGAAAAGTTCCTTGAAAATCCTCAAAAACTTTTCGGTTTAGTGTCTAAAAAACAGTCGGTCCGCACGGGTCGGACCCGCATGATCCAAAAGAATTTTTTCGACAGATGTGAGCGCGTCGATTTTACCGACGCGCCCACATATTTTTTGTCTTGCGCGCATAGGCATAAGCGAAAGGAGTCCCGTCTATGTATCATTCCGACGTGCCCACACGGGCAGAGGAAATCGGAAAATATGTGTCAGAGACCGGAGCGACCGTCCGTGCCGCCGCCAAAAAGTTCGGCGTCAGCAAAAGCACGGTCCACAAGGACCTGACCGCTCGTCTCAAACAGCAGAACCTTTCGCTTTACGAGGAAGTCCAGCGAGTCCTGCGGACCAACAAGGAGGAACGGCACAAACGCGGAGGAGATGCGACGCGGCTGAAATATTTAGCCGCAAAACATTGACAAATGCGGAAAAAAGAGGTAAAATAAACAGGAAAGGGGTATTTTGACGACCCAAAACCGACAGAAACAGAAAAGAGAGGATTCCGTCATGCCAAGGAAAAGAATGCTTTTCGTCGGCGGTGCGCAGATCCGCTTCGCGGTCGGTGCGTCCCGTCTGCCCGGTCCGGGGGAGGTTTTCCGTTCGGACGCGAATTACACGTTCGCCCCCTGCGGGCGGAGCGTCCTCGGCGCGATCGCGGCGGCGAAGCTGGGATACGACGCGGCGGTCTGCGTGCGCGTCGGCGACGATTACTACGGCGACCGCCTGCTGGAGGTCTGCCGGAAAGAAGGGGTGCACACGGTCAACGTCACCGTCGATCGCACCCTGCAGACCGGTCTTGCGCTGGAGCTGGTCGAAGAGAGCGGCGTCCGCCGCACCCTGCTCTATCCCGGTGCGAACCGCAGTCTGACCGCCCGCCACGCGGAAAACGCCCTCTCCTGCTACCCCGACGCGATGGTCGCTTCGTTTGAACCGTCCCCGGACGTCGTCGCCCGTCTGTCCAAGCTCGCGGCGTCCCGCAAACTGCCCCTCTTTCTCGACGCCTCCGCCGAGGGCGGACTGCCGGCGGACTTCCCCTTCGAGCGCCTCGCCCGTGCGGAAGTCCTGCTGGTGGATGAAAAGGACGCCTTCGCGTTCTCCGGCGTCAACCGTGCCAACGAGGAGGGGCAGAAATTCGCCTGCTACGCGCTCTGCAAGCGGTTCGACGTGAAGTACGTCCTGCTCCGGCTGGGGAATCGGGGCTGTTTCCTCTACGACGGCAAATACTTCAGCGCCGTCACCGCGTCCGGCGACGACCCCGTCGACCCCGCGGGCGCTTCCGAAGCGTTCACCGCCGCTTTCGTCGGCGAATACCTCAACACCGGCGACCTGCGTGCGTCCGCCGCGTTCGCCAACGGCGTTTACGCGCTGACCGCGTCCCGTCCGGGCGGCTACCGCTCCCTGCCCCGCCGTTCGGAATTGCCCGCCGACTGACAAGTTCCCGTTTTGACCGAAAAAGACCGCCGGGACCCGAAAGGGCTTCCGGCGGTTTATTTATCGTGAAAAGGGTTCGTTGAGACTTTGTCCCATCCCGGGACCGCACGACGTTCAGCCCTATCAAGGGACTTTTTGAAAAAATGCCACGAAAATTACCAAAAACGTTTCATTTTGGTCAATATTTTACGAAAGTTCGTCCGGCGGTTCGGAGGCGTCCGGCGAAAGGTACCGTTTCGCCTGCGTCGTGAACAGGGTATAGTATTCGCCTTTTTTCGCCATCAGTTCGGCGTGGGTGCCGGTTTCGGCGATCTCGCCGTCCTTGAGCAGAATGATCTTGTCCGCCGTCGCCGCACTCGACAGCCGGTGGGACACGAACACCGTGGTTTTCCCCTTCCGCAGACGGTCGAACTGCCGGAACAACTCCTGCTCCGCCATCGGGTCGAGGGAGGCGGTCGGCTCGTCGAGGATCAGAATGTCGCTGTCCGCGTAGAACGCCCGTGCGACGGACAATTTCTGCCACTGCCCGATCGAAAGTTCCACGCCGTCCGGCTCAAAATACCGCATCAGTGGCGTGTCGTATCCGCGTGGGAGACGACGGATAAATTCGTCCGCAGACGCTTCCTTCGCGGCGTTTTCCAACGCCTCGTCGGTCGGGTCGGCGTCCGCCTGCCCGAAAAAGATGTTGTCCCGGACCGGCTCGGCGTACTTGCCGAAATCCTGAAAGATGATGCCGTAGAGCCGATAGAGCGCTTCCGGCTCGTATTCGCGGATGTCCCGTCCGTCGAGCAGGACGGTCCCCTCCGTCGGGTCGTACAGGCGGGTGAGCAGTTTGATAAGCGTGGTCTTTCCCGCACCGTTCAGCCCGACGAGCACAGCCGTGTCCCCCGGTTCGAGCGTCCGGTCGATATGC
>CANQVQ010000051.1 GCA_947627335.1 uncultured Clostridia bacterium
GGCGGAACGGCTTGGAAACGTAATCGTCCGCCCCCATGTCCAGCCCCGCGACCACGCTGCTCTCGTCCCCCGACGCCGTCAGGAAGATGACCGGCAGACCTCGCTTCTTCGCGTCGGCGCAGACCCCGTAGCCGCTCCCGTCCGCGAGCGCGATGTCCGCGAGCAGCAGGTCGAACCTCCCGTCCCGCAAGCGCCGTTCCGCGTCCGCCTGCCCCGCGACGGCGCACACGTCGAACCCCTCTCCCGCGAGGAATTCCCGCAGCGACCGGGCGATGCCCCCGTCGTCCTCCACGAGCAGAATGCGCTTCCGCAGTCCTTCCGGCATACCCTTTTCCCTTCCTTTCGCCCTTGTTTTTTCTTTTTTTGCTCCGTTTTGCCGCAAAAAGCGGACCCCAAAAGAGATCCTCTCCTTCGGGGCCCGCTCTCACAGACCGTATGCGACCGGCGAACCGGGCTTACCGCCCCTTGCCGGGATTGCTTACTTCTTCTTCCGGACGACGACCACGACCACGACGATCGCAACCACCGCCACGATCGCGACGATGATGCCGATGATCGCACCCATGCCGAGTCCGCCGTCCTCAGAGGAGGTCGACGCCGCAGAGGACGCCGCATCGGACGCAGCGGCAGAGGAAGCCGCAGAGGACGCCGCGGAGGACGCCTCGCTGCTCGCCGCAGAGGAAGCCGCAGAGGACGTGTCGGAGGACGCCGCACTGCTCGCCGCAGAGGACGTATCAGAGGACGTCGCGGCAGAGGAAGCCTCGCTGGACGTCGCGGAGGACGTATCGGAGGACGTGTCGCTGCTCGCCGCAGAGGACGTATCAGAGGACGCGTCGCTGCTCGCCGCAGAGGAAGCCGCAGAGGACGCGTCGGAGGACGTGTCGGTGACTTCCACCGGAGCCGGCTTGGTCTTGCCGAGTTCCACCTTTTCATCGTCCACGATACCGACCGTGAAGAGGGTCAGTTCGGAGCCGACGGTCGAACCCTTCAGGCTCAGGTCGAGCTGGGTGAAGTGGTGCAGTTTGTCGTCATAAACTTTCTTGGTGTCGGAGCTTACATAGGTACCGAAATCCCAAACGACGTAGTTGACGCTGCCGTCGGCGTACTGCTTGGTCGAACCGACGTCGGTCGCGCCGTCGAACTTTTTCCGATACTGCACGTAATCCTTGCTGTACATAGATTCCATGTACAGGTCGGCGACCGCAGGGGAGACCTTGTCTTTACGGGTGTAGTGGAACACCATGTGGTCGATCTTGATGGAGCCGGCGGTGCCGAAGTCCAGCGCGAAGAAAGCGGGTTCGCCAACGTTGACGTTTCCGCCGATCTGCATGGTGCCGCCCTTTTCAAAATCGACGGTGAGCGTCGGGTTGCTCCCGGTGACCTTGATGACCAGCGAGCCGTTGTCGTCGGTACGGACTTCGCAGTCGGTCGCTTTGATGATGGATTTGTCGGCCTCCGCGTCGGGCATCAGGTCGACGAGCATATCATCGCTGATGATGGATTCCGCGCCGACCGTGACGAGCGCGAACGGCAGGGCCAGCATAACGAGGACAAGCATGGCGCAAAGCAGTTTTTTCATACGAACATTCTCTCCTTAGTTTCAAAAATTTAGGGGTAAACGTCTGTGTAAACATATTATACAGCATACGGACGGATTTTGCAAGGGTTTTCCGCGAAAAAAACGATTTTTTTGTTTTTCTTTTGCAAATTGCCGTGCGGCGCCGTCAATCCGGCTCCTCCGAAAGGACGATCCGCCGCCCTTCGCGAATGGCGCGGACCGCCAGAACGACCGTGCGGAACGCCTCGAACACGTCGTCGATCGGGACCATGCCCTCGCTTCCGTTCTCGATCATATCGACTAGATCGCGGAACTGGGCGTACATATCCTTATAGATCGACGGATTTTCGATGACGCGGTCCGGCTTTTCCGCGTCGCCGTAATAGACGCGGATCAGGTCGCTGTCCCGCACGCCGTCGGTGCGGTTGGCAGCCATCGTCAGGGAAATATGCCCCTTCGTGCCGATGAAATCCTTGTCGTTGTTGGAGGAAACGTTGCGGCTCCAACCGACCTCGTAGTAGCCGCGGCACCCGTTGGCAAGCTCCATGGTCATGATCTGGTAATTGTCGATCGGGGAATCCGCGTCGAGCTTTGCGGAAACGCCCCCGACGGAAACGATCGGTGAACCGGCGAACCAGCGCATCACGTCCGCGTAATGTACGCCGCAATCCACCAACGGCGGGCAGTCCTGCATGAGCCGCAGGAAGCGGTCCCACGGGTGTTCCGGCTCGCCGGCGCGGTGGCTCTGGTTCATGCGCGCCATGCGCAATTCCCCGATCTCCCCGCCGTCGATAAGCTCCTTGATCTTGCGGTAGGAACGGTTGTAGCGCAGGATATGCGAAACGGCGACCTTGCTGTCGGACGACTTCACCAGCCGCACGAACTCCCGCGCACCCGCCAGGTCCGTCGCGACCGGCTTTTCGCAGATGACGTGCTTCCCGTGCGCGACGCAGTCCCGCAAAATGGGCAGATGCGTGTCCGTATAGGTGGCGATGATGACGATGTCCACCGACGGATCCGAAAGGTACGGACGGTAATCCGTTCCGAACGCCGACGCCCCGTACCGACGGGCAAATTCCCGTGCGAGGTCCGCGTCGCTGTCGATCGTCGCGACGACGCGAACTTCCTCCTTCCCGTACAGGTCCTCGATGTGCTGTCTGCCGATATGACCGCAGCCGATCAGCAGGATTCCATAGGTTTTGTTCATCATGTCCACGTTCCTTTTGTTCCGGCGAAACGCATTTCACCGAACGGCGCCTTCGCATACGGCGCACACTTTCTTTCGCAAAAAATGCCCCGCTACTCCGCACCGACGCCCGTCAGAAGCGCAGACGCGTGTTCGGCAAAGCCGGAGGCAAGCTCCGTGACCTCCGCGAGCGACAATCCCGCCGGGTACTTCGCCCATTCGAGGTAGAACTGCGCCGTCCCGGCGAGCATCCCCATCACCGCCAGCCGCAGGGAGGCGGAACCCGACAGGTTCCCGTCACGGTAAAAGCCGAGCAGCCGGTCCACGGCGCACTCGCCGACCGTACGGGTGAAATACTCCCATGTGCCCTTCAGGCACAGCGCCCGAAAAAAATCGGGATTCGCGTCGATGTGCTCCCGCACCTTCGTAAGCAGTGCGGCGGGGGAAAACACGCCGTCCGCGGTGCAGGACGAATCGATCATGTCCAGCGTCTCCGAACGCAGATTCCTCTGCAGTTCGACGGCGACGTCTTTGATGCAGGTGTAATGGAGGTAAAAGGTCTTTCGGTTAATATCCGCACAAGTTGTCAGCTCGGTGATGGTAATATCCTCCGGCTCCTTGGTGTCAAGCAGCTGAAGAAGCGCGACGTTGATGGCACGTTTGGTCTTCACGATCCGTCTGTCGATTTTCGTTCTTGGCATCTTTTTTCCTCCTTTGTTTTGACTGATCGGACGGCAAGGCGGAGAGCAGGGACGGTTCCCGGCTCCCGAACCGAAGCCGGTACCATTATAACACAGATTGCGGCAATTTGTTTCCCAATCTTCACGGAATTTTTGCGTCTGTTTTTGGCTTTTTTGACGAATTTTCGCTTTTTTTCGACGAAATCAGAGGAAAAGCCTTCCCAGGGCGGCTCACTCGACCGGCAGCACGCTGACCGAAAACCAAGCGTCCGGGTCCTCCACGGAAGTCTCCGTCAGCCAGCTGGAAATGCCGTCCGTTTCGTCCCCGCCGTCGCCCCCGCAGCCGCAGACCCCGATAAGCAGCAGACAGCAGAGCAGGACGGCGAGCCGTCGTTTCCCGTTCATGTCGCGAACCGTTCCGCGACCACTTTCAGCTCGGTGCGGATCGGCAATTCCTGCGGACAGACCGCCTCGCACGCCCCGCAGCCGATACAGTCGGCGGGCGTTCCGCCCTTGCCGGCGAGGGAAGCGTAGTCCGCCGCCGTCGCCTCGTCCCCGCGGTTGTACAGCGCGAAGTAGTCCGGGATCGGAATGGACGCCGGGCAGCCCGTCGTGCAGTAGGAACACCCGGTGCAGGGCACCGCGATGCCCGAACGCACCCAGTCCGCGACCTTCCAAAGCAGCTTTTGTTCCGCCTCGTTCAACGGGCGGAAGTCCTTCATGTACGAAAGGTTGTCCCGCATCTGCTCCGGGCTGCTCATGCCGGACAGCACGACCCGCACCCCCGGCAGACCCGCCGCGAAGCGGATCGCCCAGGACGCCTCCGACCAGTCCGGATGCGCCTGCCGCAGCAGACGGGACGCGCCTGCGGGCAGGTTTGCGAGCGTGCCGCCCTTGACCGGCTCCATGACCACGATCGGCTTGCCGTGCTTACGGGCGACCTCACAGCACAGACGCGACTGCACGGAATCGCTCTCCCAGTCGAGGTAATTGACCTGCAGCTGCACGAAATCCATCTCCGGGTGCTCGGTCAGCACCTTGTCGAGGAACGCGGCGTCGTCGTGGAAGGAGAAACCGATCTCCCGGACAAGCCCCTGCGCCTTCTTTTCCCGGATCCAGGAGAAGCAGTCGAGTTCGCGGTAGATCTTTTCGTGGGCGGCACGCATATCGTGGAGCAGGTAGTAATCGAAATACCCCGCCCCGGTCTTGCGCAGCTGCTCGTTGAAAATGCCGTCCCGGTCGTCCTTGCTCTTGAGGTATGCGGCGTGCAGTTTGTCGGCGAGCGTGAAGCTGTCCCGCGGATGGCGGGCGACCAGCGCCTGCTTCGTCGCGTCCTCGCTGCGGAAATTGCAGTACATCCATGCCGTGTCGAAATAGGTAAACCCGTTCGCGAGGAACTCGTCTACCATGACCTGCATCCGTTCAACGTCGATCTCCCCGTTTTCCGCCGTGGGCAGGCGCATCAGTCCAAAGCCCAGTTTTTTCATGTGTAAATCCCCTATTCTTTCCTTATTATATACCGTTTCCGTCGTATTCTTTCAAAGTCCGCCGTTCACGTCCAGGACCGCCCCCGTGATATAGGACGCCTCCTCCGACGCGAGGAACACCAGTGCCGAGGCGACCTCCTCCGGCGTGCCGAACCGTTCGAGCGGGATGGAATCCGCCAGTTCTTCCGCCTCCGCGACGGTCAGGCGGTCGTTCATGCGCGTCCGAATGACGCCGGGGCAGACGCAGTTGACCCGCACTCCCGCCGGACCGACCTCCTTCGCGAGCGCCTTGGTGAACCCGATCAGACCCGCCTTCGCCGCCGAATAATCCACTTCGCAGCTCCCGCCGGTCTCCCCGAACACCGAGGACACGTTCAGGATGCACCCGCTCTGTCGGGAAAGCATCCCCTTCACCAGCAGACGCGAAAGCGTCACCGGCGCAAGCAGATCTACCTCGTAAAGCGTCCGCGCCTGCTCCTCCGGCACCCAATCGAACAGGCTGAACAGGTCCACGGCGGCATTGTTGACCAGCACGTCGGTTTTCGGGAACGCCTCGGCGAGCGCACGCACCTGCGCAGGGTCGCGAAGGTCCGCCCGGAACACGACCGAACCCGGCAGTTCCCGCGAAAGCGCTTCCGCCTTTTCGACCCCGGAAAAGCAGTGCAAAACGACCCGGTACCCGGCACGGGCGAACGCACGGGCGGTCGCCTCCCCGATCCCGCCGGACGCACCGGTGATCAGAACCGTCCTCATGGCGTTTTCCGCTCCGCTTCGGCGAGCAGCTTCCGCAGGTCGTCCTTGGAATAGCGGTAATCCGTCCCGCAGAATTCGCAGGACAGCACGGTTTCCTGCGGGTCGTCCAGCAGTTCCCGCAGCTGTCCGCCCCCGAGCGAGAGCAGGGCGCGGTCGGTCCGTTCCCGCGAGCAGTCACAGCGGTATTCGCAGGAAATTTCGTCGAACAGGTCGAACGGTATGCCGTCGAGGAACCCTTCGAGAAGCTGTTCGGGCGTCCCGCGGTCCAGTACCGACGTGACCGGCGGCAGCTTCGCGGCGTTCGCCTCGAGCCGGTCGGTCACTTCCGGGTCCGCGTAGGGCAGAAGCTGGATCAGAGCGCCGCCGGCGGCCTTGCAGGAGCCGTCCGTATCCACCAGCACCCCGAGGGCGCAGAGGGTCGGCACCTGCTCGCTGGTCGCGAAATAGTAGGCGAGGTCCTGCGCGATCTCGCCGGTCTGGATCTCCGCGACGCCCTGAAACGGCGTCCCGCCGACGGAACGCGTCACGGTCAGCTGCCCCTTGCCGACGCAGCGACCCACGTCGAGCTTGCCGTCCGCTTCCCGCAGGGGGTAATCGCAGGACGGGTCGCCGATCAGTCCCCGCACGTTGCCCATGTAATCGGCGGACGCGAGCAGGGTCCCCCCGCCGCCGTCCCCCTGAAAACGTAGGGTCAGCAGGTCGTCCTCCTCGCCGAGCAGACTGCCCATCAGGGACGCCCCCAGAAGCACGCGTCCGAGCGCGGCCGTCGCCGTCGGAGCGGTGCGGTGGATCCCGACCGCACGGTTGACGATGCTCCGCCCGTCGATCACGACCGCACGCGCCGAACCGTCCTGTGTCATCGCACGCAGTATCCTTGCCATCTTCGCTTTCCTCCCGTCAGACCTTCGTCGCGTCCATCTGCCCGCCGGCGAGCTTCACCGAGAACTTTTCACCGCTCGCGAGCGCCTCCGGGCGGCGGACCACCCCGCCCGACGCGTCGAACACCACGGCGTACCCCCGTTCCAGCACGGCGAGGGGGTTGAGCGAACGCAGTTTCTCCGAAAGCACCTGCAATCTCTGCGCCCGGCGCTCCATCGACAGGTCGACGGCGCGGTGCAGACGCTCCTCCGCCTGCGCGACCAGCATTCGCTTGTCGTCGAGGTACGCCTGCGGCGAGGCGAGGACCGGACGGGTCGCGAGGGCGTTCAGCCGTTGGGAGAGCATTTGCAGACGGGCCTCGACGAGGCTGTTCATGCGTCCGCGCAGGTTGTCGAACTTGCGCAGCAGCTCCCGCACGTCCGGGACCGCCAGTTCCGCGGCGGCGGACGGCGTCGGCGCACGCAGGTCGGCGACGAAATCGCAGATGGTGAAATCCGTCTCGTGTCCGACGGCGGAGATGATCGGCGTGCGGCAGGCGTAGATCTCCCGCGCCAGCGCCTCGTCGTTGAAGCACCACAGGTCCTCCATCGAGCCGCCGCCGCGTCCGATAAGGATCACGTCGCACTTTCCGCCGCCGTCCAGCAGTCGAAGCGCCCGAATCAGTTCGGCGGGCGCCGTCGGACCCTGCACGGTCGCCGGAGCAAGCAGAATGTTCGCCGCCGGGAAGCGCCGATGGGTGACGTTGATGATGTCCCGCACGGCGGCGCCGTTTTCCGCCGTGATGACCCCGACGCGGAACGGGACCTTCGGCAGGGGCTTCTTGTGGGCGGGGTCGAACAGCCCCTCCGCCTTCAAGCGCTTCTTGAGCTGTTCAAACGCTGCCGCGAGCGAACCGACGCCGTCCGGCTCGATGCTTTCCGCGTAGAAACGGTACTGCCCGTCCCGCACGAAAACCGAAACACGCCCGACGCACAGCACCTTCATGCCGTTCTCCGGGCGGAATGCCAGCTTGCCCGCGCCCCCGAACATGGTCGCGGGGACGGCGGACTTTTCGTCCTTGAGCGTGAAATAGATATGCCCGCTTCCGGGGTACACCCGCACGTTGGAAAGCTCCCCCCGCACGGCGACCTTCGCAAGAAGCGGCGCACCCGCGAGATAGTCGCGAATGTACACGTTCAACTGTTCGACCGTCAACGTCTGCATGACCCCCACGCTCCTTTCCGTATGCTTCCGAAACCCCTATCCGCGGGACCGGATCACCTTCGCGAGCACCCCGTTGATGAACGGAACGGCTTTGTCCGTGTCGTAGATGCGCGCAAGCTCCAGCGCCTCGTTGACCGCGATCTCGTCCGGCGTGCGCTCCGGCAGGAAGCACAGCTCGCACACCGCGACCCGCAGGATCGCCAGCGAGACCTTCCCGATCCGCCCGAACCGCCAGTTGTCCGACGCATCGGAGATCATGCCGTCGATCTCCGGCAGGTGCGCCGTCGCCGTTTCCAGCAGCTCCAGCGCAAAGCCGCTCGGCTTCTCCCCACGCTGCTCCTCCGCGTCCTGCGCGATCTGCGCGACCGTCTTTTCCGGCTGCACCCCGTATTCGTACAGACAGCAGACTGCCTGTTCCCTGGATTCCCGTCTTGTCATATCGCCGTTCCTTCCGTTCTGTTTCGCCGTTCTGTTAAGTATACCACATCTTGCACGGCTTGTCAATCCAAAATTCCCAATCGCTTTTCCCGTTTCGGCGAAAAAAACGCAAAAAAAGATTTGACAAGCACGCCGTATTTATGGTATACTATCCTTTGTATAGATACATTCGCAATTTTACAAGGAAGAACAGGTAGGTATTCATGGCAGAACAAACGCAAAACAAATCCATCTTCGGCGGGAAGCCCCGCCCCATCCTGACCGTCGTCATGGACGGCGTCGGCTATTCGGAACGCACGGCGGGCAACGCCGTCCGCGCCGCCTATACCCCCACGCTCGACCTGCTCGAAGCGAGCTATCCCCGCTTCCTCCTGCAGGCGCACGGCACCGCCGTCGGGCTTCCGTCGGACGACGACATGGGCAATTCCGAAGTCGGTCACAACGCCCTCGGCGCAGGGCAGGTGTTCGCGCAGGGCGCAAAGCTGGTCAGCAACGCCATCGAAAGCGGGCGGATCTACGAATCCGACGCGTGGAAGGCGCTGACCGGACGGGTGAAGGAGACCGGCGGGACCCTGCATTTCCTCGGTCTGTTCTCGGACGGCAACGTCCATTCCCATATCGACCACCTCCGCGCCATGATCGGGCAGGCGAAGGCGTGCGGCGTTTCCCGCGTCCGCGTCCATATCCTGCTCGACGGTCGCGACGTCGGCGAGACCTCGGCGCTGGAGTACGTCCTGCCGTTCGAGGCATTCCTGTCCGAGCTGCGCGACGGTTCGTTCGACGTGCGCATCGCCTCCGGCGGCGGACGTATGCAGATCACGATGGACCGCTACGAAGCCAACTGGGGCATGGTCGAACGCGGCTGGCGCACCCACGTCCTCGGCGAAGGGCGTCAGTTCGCCTCCGCCGCCGAAGCCGTCGAAACGCTCCGTGCGGAAACCGGCGCGATCGACCAGGATCTGCCTCCGTTCGTCATCGCCGAAAACGGCAAACCGGTCGGGACCGTCGAGGACGGCGACGCGGTCGTCTTCTTCAACTTCCGCGGCGACCGCGCCATCGAGATCTCCCGCGCATTCGAGGGCGGCGCGGACTTCGACAAGTTCGACCGCGTCCGCGTCCCGGACGTGCTGTACGCCGGGATGCTCGAATACGACGGCGACGCCCATATCCCCTCCTGCTACCTCGTTTCGCCCCCGGAGATCACCGGCACGATGGGCGAATTCCTCGTCAAGCACGGCGTCCCGCAGCTCGCCCTCTCCGAAACGCAGAAATACGGGCACGTCACCTACTTCTGGAACGGCAACCGTTCCGGCAAATTCTCCGAGGAACTGGAGGAATACGTCGAGATCCCCTCGGACATCGTGCCGTTCGAGCAGCGCCCGTGGATGAAGTGCGCGGAGATCACGGACGTGCTGATCGAAAAACTGCGGAGCGGCAAATTCGGCTTCCTGCGGGTCAATTTCCCGAACGGGGACATGGTCGGGCATACCGGCTCCTTCGTCGCGACCCGCATCTCCATGGAAGCGCTGGACCTGTGCCTTGCGCGGATCCTGAAGGTCGTCGACGAGGTCGGCGGCGTGGCGATCATCACGGCGGACCACGGCAACGCCGACGAAATGTACGAGATCGACAAAAAGACCGGCGAACCGAAGTATTCCCCGGACGGCGTGCCGAAGGCGAAGACCAGCCACACGCTCAACCCGGTCCCCTGCTATCTGTACGACAATTTCTACCGCGACGCCTACGAATGCGTCGAGGGCAAATACGGTCTTGCGAACATTGCCGCCACCGTCGTGACCATGATGGGGCTGGAACCGCCCGCAAACTGGCGTCCCTCCATGATCCGCCTGAAGTGACCGACATTCCCCGAAAGGAGACGACCTGATGCTTCTCAACCTGCTCCACAGCAGCGGCAGCGACCTCATGTTCAACATCGCTCTGCTGGTCCTGTATGTCATCTGCATCCTGCTCGCGCTGATCTGCCACGAAGTGGCGCACGGGCTGGTCGCCAATTGGCTCGGCGACCCGACGGCGAAGCAGGAGGGACGGCTGACCTTCAATCCGCTCGCCCATATCGACCCGGTCGGCTTCCTGATGATGCTGTTCGTCGGGTACGGCTGGGCGAAGCCGGTCCCGGTCAATCCCCGTCGCCTGCGAAAGCCCCGCCGGGATATGGCGATCGTCTCCTTCGCGGGTCCGCTCGCGAACCTGCTGCTGGCGCTGTTCGCCGGGCTGGGGTGCTGTGCGCTCGTGGCGTTCGGCAAGTTTCCGATGGATATGCTTGCGTTTGAACAGGTCACGCCCGCCAGTGCGGTCAGTTACCTGCTTCTCGTCTTTATGCGGCTGAACATCGGTCTTGCGGTGTTCAACCTGATCCCGATCCCCCCGATGGACGGCTCGAATATCCTCGTGTCCTTCCTGCGCCCGAATGCGGCGGCGAAGTACCTGCAGCTGCGCCTGTACACCCAGTATATCTTCCTTGGGATCATCGCGCTCAACGTGCTTTCCGACTTCTCCGCCGTCGCCGCGACGGTCAATACGATCCTCTGGACGCCGTTTTACTACCTGACCTCCTGGATCGGCACGGGGATCCTGTCCCTCGGCTGCTGGATCTTCGGCACGCCCTCGCCGGGCATCGTTACGAGCATCCTCGCGGGATACTTCTTCGGGTAGATCGCATGGAATTGCAGTTGAAAATCGAGCAGTACGAAGGTCCGCTGGACCTGCTGCTCGCGTTGATCACCAAGCATAAGCTGGATATTTTCGACATCCCGATCGCCCAGATCGCCGAGCAGTACACCGCCTACCTCGACGCGATGCAGAAGCTCGACATGGAGATCGCCGGGGAATTCCTGGTCATGGCGGCGGAGCTGATGCTTATCAAGAGCCGTATGCTCCTGCCGCAGAAGGAAGGCGAGGAGGACCCCCGCAAGCCCCTCGTCGACGCCCTGCTCGAGCATCAGCGTGCCCGACAGCTCGCCGCATTCCTGCAGGTCCGTTCCGAGCAGTTCTACGACCGCTTCCCCAAGCCCGCCGACGAGCTGACCGACCCGACCTACCACCGCGCTCACGCGGTTTCCCTGCTGACCGAAGCGTTCGGGCGCATCGCCGAGCGTATGCGTGCGGAACCCCTGCGGCAGGAGGACGTCCGGCTCTTCCGCGAACTGCGCGAGGAGCGCTACTACACGGTCGAAGAGAAGCTGGACTGGCTGCGGGACACGCTTGCCCGCTTTCCCCGCGTCAGCTTCGACAGCCTGTTTTCGGACGTGCATTCACGCGGAGAGATCGTCGCGATCTTCCTGTCCGTGCTGGAAGCGGTCCGATTCGGTCAGGTGGACGTGACCCACGGCGAGGACGGCGTCCTCTGGCTCTCCCCGCTCGAAGAATCGGTCGAACCCGAAGCGTGACCCCAAAATCCAACCCGAAAGGCGGCGAAAAACGCCATGGCGAACGCCATACAGATCCCCAAGGAAATCATAGCGTCCCTCGAAGCGGTGCTGTTCGCCTGCGGCGGCCCGGTGGAGGGGGAACGGCTGCGGGAGCTGCTTTCGCTCTCCGCCGAGGAG
>CANQVQ010000052.1 GCA_947627335.1 uncultured Clostridia bacterium
ACGACGGGTCGGACACCTGCAGCGCGACGAACGCGAGGGCGAACGCGAGGGCGAACAGGATCGCAAGCCCGAGCAGGAACCCGCCGACCCCGGCGCGAATCAATGGGTTCCCGCCACCGGCACGGCGGTCGGTACGCGGGGAACGGGCGGGGGAATGTTTCATAGGGAAGTCCTTCCTTTCGTTTGGTGTTCTATGCGTATGCGGCGGAGGCGCGGAATATGCGGATTCCCTTGACAGACGGGCGGAAACGTGGTATGATGAAGGGGAAAAGACGGAAAAAGGAGAGGTTTTTTATGTCGATCGTCACATTCGGGGAGATCATGATGCGCCTGCAGCCGCCGGGATACCTGCGGTTCACGCAGACGGGGAGCTACGAGGCGACCTTTGGCGGCGGAGAGGCGAACGTCGCCGTTTCGCTCTGCAATTTCGGGCGGGAAACGCGGTTCGTGACCGGACTGCCGGAGAACGAGCTGGGGACGGCCTGCGTCGGGCAGCTGCGCCGGTGGGGCGTGGATACCCGGTTCGTTCTGCGCCGTCCGGGTCGTATGGGGCTGTATTTCTGCGAAAAGGGTGCGTCGCAGCGCCCGTCGAAGGTGCTGTACGACCGTGCCGGGTCGGTTGCGGCGGGACTGCAGCCGGGGGATTTCGACTGGGATCGGGTGTTCGACGGTGCGGAGTGGTTCCACTTCACCGGCATCACCCCGGCGCTCGGCGACGGCGTGGCGGCAGTCACGAGGGAGGCGTGCGAAGCGGCGAAACGGGCGGGGGTCACGGTTTCGTGCGACTTGAACTACCGAAAGAAGCTCTGGACCCGCGAGAAGGCGGGGACGGTTATGGCGGGGCTGATGCCGTTCGTCGACCTGCTGATCGCCAACGAGGAGGACGCGTCCGACGTGTTCGGCATTCGCGCCGCGAACAGCGACGTGACGAAGGGCGAGATCGACCTCGACGGCTACCGCAGCGTCGCGGAACAGCTTGTCGGGCGGTTCGGCGTGAAGCGCGTGGCGATCACGCTTCGGGAGTCTGTTTCCGCGTCGCGGAACCGCTTTTCGGGTCTGCTGTATGACGGCGGGGAGCTGTTCGTTTCCAAGAAGTACGATATGCAGATCGTCGACCGCGTCGGCGGTGGGGACAGCTTCGCCGCCGGGCTGATCTACGCGCTGACCGCCGGGATGCACGGCGCGGACGCGGTGGAATTCGCGGTCGCCGCGTCCTGCCTCAAGCACAGCATCGAGGGGGACTTCAACGCCGTGACGGTCGGGGAAGTGCTCGCCCTTTGCGGCGGGGACGGATCGGGTCGGGTACAGAGATGAACTTGCAGGAGCAGGTGCTCGACGCGCTGCTCGGCGGGGAGACGCTTTCGGGCGAAGCGCTCGCGGAGCGGTTCGGCGTGTCGCGCAGTGCGGTGTGGAAAGCGGTGGACAGGCTGCGGCGGGACGGGTTCAACGTGGAGGCGGCGACCAACTGGGGATACCGTTTGTGCGCCTGCGAAGGGCTGTCGGCGGCGGTGATCGACCGCGCCGGGAACGGCGGCTTTTCGCTGGAGATCCACGACTGCGTCGGTTCGACCAACGACCGCGCCAAGCAGCTGGCGGCGGAGGGGGCGGAGCGGGTCTGCGTCCTCGCCGATCGGCAGGAGCGCGGCAAGGGACGCATGGGACGGCGCTTCCTTTCGCCGCCCGGGGCGGGACTGTACCTGTCCTGCGTGCTGCGCCCGTCGCTGCGCGGGGAGGACGCGGCGCTGCTGACGACCTACGCCGCCGTCGCCGTCGCGGAGACCGTCGAAGCGACGACCGGCGCACGGGCGGAGATCAAATGGGTCAACGACGTGTACGTCGGCGGGAAGAAGGTCTGCGGGATCCTGACGGAGGGGTCGGTCGATTTCGAGAGCGGCGGATTCTCCTACGCGGTCGTCGGGATCGGGGTCAACCTGCGCAGGCGGGAATGGCCGCCGGAACTCGCGTCGGTCGCGACGGATTTAGAAACAGAAACCGGCGTGCGGGCGGACCGAAACCTGTTCGCGTCGGCGCTGCTGCGGCGGTTCGCGGACGTGGAGACTGCGCTGCGGGAGCGGTCGTTTCTGGACGCGTACCGTGCGCGGTGCTTCGTGCTGGGGAAGGACGTGACGGTCTTTCGCGGGAACGAGCAATTTTGCGCTCGCGCCGTGGACGTCGGTCCGCGTGGGGAGCTGCTGGTCGACCCCGGCGACGGGACGCTTCGCGCACTGCAGAGCGGCGAAGTGTCCGTGCGGGTGCGGGACGGAGATTAAAAAAGCAAAATCCCCGGCGGGGACGGTGCGGAACCGACCCTCCGGGGGTTTTTCGTCTGCATTTGACGCTCAATTGCGGGGGGAGCTTTCCGACGGGGCTTCCGCCGTTTCTTTTGCCGTTTCTTCCGCCGCCTCTTCCGTTTGCGGTGCGGGGAGTTCGGACGGGGCGCACAGGTGCCGCCAAATGACCGTCACGGAGATCCCGGCGCAGCCGAGCGCATAGGACAGCTTGCCCGCGTACAGCAGCAACGGCACCATGATGACCGCGAACAGCGCGTACACGAGGATGCTCCGCCGACGGTGCGGGCGGACGCGGATGACCGTCGAAAAAACGATATACAGGACCGCGAGCGCGACGACCGCGATGCACTGCGGCAAGATCCCGAGCAGCACGCCGAAGGAGGTCGCGATGCACTTCCCGCCGTGGAACCGATTGAACGGCGCGACCGCGTGACCGAGCACCGGGGAAAGGAGGATCAACGCGAAAAGCGGCTCGGCGGGGTCGAGGAACCGACGGCTGAGCAGCACGGGCAGCAACCCCTTGCCGATGTCCAGCAGCAGGCAGAGCGCGCCGATCGCCGGTCCGCAGGTCATGAACGCGTTCGCGGCGCCGGGGTTGCGGTCGTCGCTTTCGGCGCTGACGTCCTTGCCGGTCAGCAGCAGCGGCAGGATGCGGCTGTAGAGGATGCTCCCGCTGAGGAAGCCGCCCGCGAGGAGCAGCAGCCAGAGGGTCAGACGGTCGGGCATGACGAACCTTCCTTTCCGAGTTGTTCGCGGATGCGCGTCACGACGGTTTCCGCCGCGACGGGGGAGACGGTCTCGCGCTGCTTCTGCCGAAGCTGTTCGGCGCGGACGGGGTCGTGGGCGAGTTCGACGGCGCAGGACACCGCGTCCTGCCCGGTTTTCGCCCAGAGGGACATTCCGTGGTCGGCGAAGAAGGCGGCGTTGCGGGTCTCGCACCCCGGGATCGCCCCGAAATGCACGAGCGGGACGTTGGAGACCGCCGCTTCCGTCGCGGCAAGACCGCCGGGCTTGGAAATGACCGCGTCGGCGGCACGCAGGAACAGCGGAACGTCGCGGGTGAACGGGACGGCGCGGAACGGAAGCGCACCGAAACGCTCGGTCAACTGCTCGTACAGGGCGTCGTTGCGACCGGTCAGCACGCAGAGGAACCCGTCCCCGTCGATCCGCTTCAGCAGTTCCTCGCACAGCACGCAGACGTGCTTGCAGCCGACGCCGCCGGTCAACAGCAGGTAGATCTTGCGGTCAAGCGGCAAACCGAGCAGCTTCCGCGCCTTTTCCGGCTCGACCGGGACGCGGAACCGACGGGAAACCGGGATCCCGCTCACGACGACGCGGTCGGACGGCACGCCCTTGCGGACCAGTTCCCCGGCGACCTGCTCGTGCGGGACGAAGTAGAGGTCCGCGTCGATCTCCGCGAAAAACGGGATGCAGGTGTAGTCGGTCAGGACGCCGAAATTCGGGATGTGCTCGCCGGTCCGCCGCCGGATCGCCGTGACCGCTTCCATGCCGAACAGGTGGGTCGAAAGCACGCCGTCGAACCTTTCCGACTGCAGATACGCGTGCAGGAAGGACGCGTAGTGGGCGTTTGCGTAGTAGACCGGCGAGCGAAGCCCGGTCGATTCGTAGACCGCACCGGCGCGGTAGACCGCGCCGAACGCCGCAGGCGCACGGCGGATCAGCCCGTTGTATGCAGACGCGACCAGCTCACGCGCACGCTTGCTTTGGAACCCGACCGGGTCCGCCAGCACATATTCGACGCCCTGCCGTTTCAGTTCCTCCGCGAGCGCACGGCGAGCGCTGTTGTGCCCCTCACCGGTCGGACAGCTCAAAAGCAGTAGTTTCATCGGTTTTCCTTCCTCCCCGCAGGACGGTTTCAAGCGGTGAAACGAAAGGGCTGCAATTTTCGGTTGCAGCCCTTCGCGTGACCCGTGTTATTGACGGGCGCAGATCCGTTTATTCGGGTTTAGCGTCTCACTTTCACGACGACGACTGCGCCGATGACGGAGAGAACACCGAGGATGGCGAACACCAGCATCCCGCTGTCGCCAGTGGTGGGCGACGAGGACGTGCTCGCCGTAGAGGACGCGCTCGCCGCAGAGGACGTAGACTGGGTGGAGGAGGTGTTGCCGGAGGTTTCGCCGGAGGTTTCGCCGGAGGTTTCGCCCGAGGTTTCACCGGAGGTTTCACCCGAGGTTTCGCCGGAGGTTTCACCGGAGGTTTCGCCGGAGGTTTCGCCGGAGGTTTCACCCGAGGTTTCACCGGAGGTTTCACCCGAGGTTTCGCCCGAGGTTTCACCGGAGGTTTCGCCGGAGGTTTCACCCGAGGTTTCGCCGGAGGTTTCGCCCGACGTATCGCCGGGTTCGACCGGCACTTCGTACGTGGTGAGTTTCACATCATCCGCGTTGAACGTGACGTACGGAGCGGTGTTGGCTTCGCCGGAATAATTGGTGATGTAGCCATTTTCGCCCTTTTCGACATCCGCACCCGCGATGTGAAGCGCCTGATAGGAGTTCGCACGATCTTCGGTCGGCTCAAGGTTGGTGCTGTACGTGACATACAGGCGGTAGTCGCCGGTCACGAGGAACATCGCTTTCTTGAAGGAAACTTCCGCAGTCAGCTTGTTGTCCGCATAGTTGATCGCGTAGTTGTCGGCGGTGAAGTCGGTCAGCTTCGCGGAAACTTCCGCGTCGCTGTAGATCAGACGGACGACCGCCCAGCCCTTTTCCTCGCCGAGGTACTGAATGTCGATCGCATAGCGCAGATCGTTCTTGACGCGGATCCAAACGCGGAGCATGGAAGTATCGGTCTGCTTGTACCCGGTGATCTGCGTGCCGGCTTCGTTCGGCGTCATATCGGGGTCATAGTCCTCTTTGATGGACGGAGCCGGGATGTTGTCGATCTCGACGCCGACGTAGACGTTTTCGTCATCCGTACGGGTCGTGAACTTCGCCGTGACGTCGGCAGGTTCGGGAGCACCCGCTTCCTGCCAGTAGGGATTGCTGACCCATTTCTCTTCGGGAACTCTGGTCCAGCCATCGTCGTCCAGGTTGCCGTCAACCGTGATGGTTTCCTCGACAGTGACGGTGCCGGGAGTGGATTCTTCGGGTTCGGAGGACACACCGGGGTCGGTAGACTCTTCGGGTTCTTGAACGACTTCCTTGGCAAACGCGAGGGCGTTCCAGGTGCCTTTGCCGACATAGACGCTCAGCGTGAGGCTCTTGACCGTGATCATGCCGTTTACGCCGGCAAATTCGGTGAAATCGTAGTAAGCGTTGGTCGTGGTTCTGAAATCGTCCGCACCACCCGTTGCAACCTTAGAGAACTGGGCTTCCTTTTGTTCATCGCTGCCCTCTACGGTGTAGGTGAGAACGCCGTTGATACCGATTTCACTCTGTCCTTCCGGAACAGTGAAGTCCAGATGCAGGTAGGGCGTTTGCGAAAGGTCGATGACGGTTTCCTTGGCGTTGTCCAGGCTGATGGACGGCCATGCAGGGTTCGAGCCGGCAGCCATAGCGATGGTCAGTTTGCCGTTTTCCACATTGTAGTCCGTTGTACCGTTTACTTGCGAGATGTCGTCGTTGCTCGTCGGGAGCAAGGAAACGAGGTCGGTGTAGGTAGTGGGTTCATCGGCGCTGACGATCGCGGCAAACACGCAGGTAAGCGCGAGGGACAGGGCGAGAACCCATGCGAATACTTTTTTCATTGCTTTTTTGGTCCTTTCTGTAAATTTTTTTCGGATAGCCGTCCGTCCCACGGAAAACGGCGGGACGGACGACCGAAACCGTTCAAATGGGGGCTTAGTGTCTTACCTTCAGCGCGACGGCGACGCCGGCGACGGAGAGGACGCCGAGAACGGCGAACACAAGCATTCCGCTGTCACCCGCCGCAGGGCTGCTCGAAGAAGCAGGCGCGGAGGACGCGGGAGCGGAGGAAGCCGGCGCAGAGGAAGCCGGTTCGGAAGCAGTCGGCTCCGAGGAAGTCGGTTCCGAAGCAGTCGGTTCGGAAGAAGTCGGTTCGGAGGCAGCCGGTTCCGAGGAAGTCGGTTCGGACGACGTCGGTTCGGACGACGTGGGTTCGGAGGACGTCGGTTCAGACGACGTCGGCTCGGAACTCGACGGGGTGTCCGTGCCGGTAAACTCGTGGGCAGCCGGGAAGAGCTGGTAGGTCTTGGCGTCGGTGTCCAGGACGATCCAGTCGCCTTCCTTCATGCCGCGCATGAGCCATTTCGCGGCAGCGTAGGTCGTATCGTCTTCGTTTTCCTTGTTGATGTTGCCCTGCGTACCGATGGCGAGGAGGATCTCGTTTTCCGCGAGCGTCACGGTATCGGTAGCGTGCTTGCTGGAGCTGGTAGCCGCATCCCAAGTGTTGCTTTCGTTGAAGCGGATCTTGTACGCCTTAGCGGTATCGTCCCAGGTCGCGATCGTGATCTGGCAGCCGGTGAACGCCTTGGGGTGATCGCCGCCGTTGAGCGTGTAATCGCCCGGTTCCGTGAACACGGCCGTGTAGAAAGTGCCGGACGCCGTTCCGTCCACCGTGTAGCCGAACGCATGGTTCGGATCGAAGTTCTTGGTTTCGGCAGCGGCGGTCGTCACGCCGATCTCGGAGATGGAGAGGGTCTTGCCGGTGAAGGTGACCTTCGCCTTGACATAGCGGGCGTTGACCGCGATGCGTGCCGCGAAGTTGGTGGTCACGGCTTCCGCACTAGCGTCGACCTTGCAGGAGCCTTCCTCCGACGTGACGGAGTAGTAGTCCTTGCCGTCGAGCGAGACGAAAACGTCCAGAGTGGACGGTTTCGCGTCGGCCGCGCAGGTAAAGTCCACCGCGCTGAGGGTCTTGGCTTCGCCGAGGTCGAAGGAAATTTCGACCGTCGCGGCGTCGTCCGTCTTGTTGGTGAACACGACCGCTTCGTCGGTTTTGCCGTCGGTCAGCTTCGCGACGTCGTCTGCGTTGAATTCGACGTTGTCGGAAGCGGTCGCCGTGGTCGCCGCAGGGGTGTCCGCGGACGCCATGACCGCAAAACTGAGCGCAAGCGCCGCGACCAGCAGGAATGCCAGTACTTTTTTCATGGGTCTTTTTTCTCCTTTTGTGCTTGCTTTATGTTTTCTTTTTTGTTTTCACAAACGTTCGGGTTTTTCCGGAAAAGGTCGGCTCCCGCCCGCCCTTTCCACAAGGACAGGCGGGAGCTTTCATTAACCCGTTTGCAATTGGTTCGACCGTGTCAGGTCAGATCAATGTCTGGTCTTGATCGCGATCGCAACGCCGGTAACGGCGACGACACCCAGCACCGCGAACAGCAGGACGCCGGAATCACCGGTCGTCGGTCCGTTGGAGGAAGCCGCAGGCGCAGAGGACGCCGGAGCGGATTCGGACGGAGCGGAGGTCGAGGCGGTCGAGGAAGTCGAAGCGGTCGAGGACGTCGAGGCGGTCGACGAAGTCGAAGCGGTCGAGGACGTCGAAGCGGTCGACGAAGTCGATTCGGACGCAGCAGGCTCGGACGAAGCGGGTTCGTCAGTGCCTTCCGACGCAAACGCGAGGGCGTTCCAGGTGCCGTTGCCGACATAGACACTCAGCGTGAGCTTCGTGATCTTGATCTTGTCCGGATTCTTGATGTCCGTGCGGGCCTTGAGCCAATCGACGACGCTGAGATAGACGTCGGTCGACGTGCGGAAGTCATCGGAAGCGGGGTTGACATTGTTGTTGTCCGGGAAATCCGTGCCGGGAGCATGGTTGTCGGTTTCGGGATACCGCAGCGCGGAGAGCTGAATCTCTGCCGCCGTACCGTCGGCTGCTTCGCAGGCGATGATGCCGTTGATACCGATTTCGCCCTGTCCCTCCGGGATCGTGACGTTGATGTGGAGGTACGGCGTGGCGGTCAGGTCGATTTCCTTGCCCGCGGCTTCGGTGATTTCGATGGACGGCCAAGCAGGGCTGGAGCCGGCGGCCATCGCGAGGGTCAGTTTGCCGTTTTCGACTTTGTAGTCGGTCGTGCCGTCTACCTGCGAGATCTTGCTTTGATCCGTCGGCAGCAAGCTGACTTTGTCCGTGTACTTGGGATCCGCCGCGGAAGCGACGACCACGAAGCAGGCTGCGAGAGCCGCGACCAAGAGAAGCGCGAGGAATCTTTTCATGATAACAAGTCTCCTTTTTATTTTTTGTGTTCTGCTCATAGTATACCACGGGTTCAACCATTTGTCAATGGGTTTTGGAGAAAATGTAAAATTTTTTACGGGGTTTTTCGGGGGGACCCGGCGGATCTTGCCCGGGAGGGGACGCGGTAGCCGAGCGCGACCAGGATGGAGCGGACCGTGTCGTGCACGTTGCGGGTGTTGCTGACGTGCAGGTCGCTGACGGAACGGTAGAGCGGGAGGCGGGTCCTGTACAGCTCCCGCACGGCGTCCTCGGACGAGGACAGCGGACGACCGTGGCGCGCCAGCAGGCGAAGCGGACGTTCGAGGAACACCACGCGTCCGTTCTGCCGCAGCAGCGGGAGGTTTTCCGGTCGGGTCACGGCGCCGCCGCCGGTCGCGACGACCTGACCGCCTTTCGCCGTGACGTCCCGCAGGACTTCGGTTTCCAGCCGTCGGAACGCGTCCTCGCCGTCCTGCGCGAAGATCTCCGGGATGGGTTTTCCGGCGCGAAGCACGATCTCCGCGTCGGTATCGACGAAGGGCTTGCCGGTGCGTCGTGCGATGGCGCCGCCGACGACGGATTTGCCGCTGCCGGGCATACCGACGAGCAGGATGTTCTCGCACTGCCGCCGGATCTCCGCCGTGACCGACGGGATGGACGCGTCCGGCAGGGAAACCCCTTGGAACAGTTCGGACGCCTGCTTCGCCTGCGCGACGAGCATGGTCAGTCCGCCGGCGCAGGGGACGCCGCGTTCCTCCGCCTGCAGGAGCAGGGCGGTCCGAAGCGGATTGAAGATCAGGTCCGCGACCCCGCGCAGGGCGGGAAATGCGGACAGATCGACCGGGCGTTCGCCGTTTTTCGGGTACATACCGACCGGGGACGTGTTGACGAGCAGTCCCGCGTCGGACAGGGTGGAGAGGTATTCCGGGGTGTTCTCCCGGTGCGACACCACCGTGATGCGCCCGGCGCCGAGGTCCTCCAGCACCGCGCAGACGGTCGCCGACGCACCGCCCGCGCCGATGACGACGCAGTGCAGACCCGAAACCGGGAGGGCGGCTTCCTCCAGCATACGGCGAAAGCCGAAATAGTCGGTGTTGTAGCCGTGCAGTCGGCCGTTTGCGTCGACCGTGACCGTGTTGACGCTGCCGATGCGCGACGCGAGCGGGGAAAGCTCGCCGCAGAAGGGCAGGACCGCCTTCTTGTACGGGATGGTGACGTTCAGACCGGCGAAGCCGCGCTCCTGCAGGAACGCGGTCAGCCCGTCCTTCGGCACCTCGAAAAGCCGGTAGGGGTAGGACCCGAACCGGGCGTGGATAAGCGGGGAAAAGCTGTGCCCGAGCTTCTCTCCGAGCAGACCGTATGGCTTCAAAACGGTAGTTTCCTTCCTTATTATATATGTCAGACGATTTCGCTGTAGCTGCCGAGGTACTTCAGTTCCTCCGCTTCCGCTTCCAGCGCCGGAATGAGCCGGGTGAGCGTCGGGGAAGCGGCGGCGATGTCGAGGTCGAAGCAGAATTGCACCTCGAAGTCGCGTTCGGGGATCGGGCGGCTCTCCAGCTTGACCAGGTTGACCCCCAATTCGTTGCAGCGTTCCAGCACCGCGAACAGCGAACCGGGGCGGTGCTTGAGCACGAGCAGCAGCGTCGTGCGGTTGGCGCCGGGGTAGATCTCCGGGCGCTTGGAGATGCAGAGGAAGCGGGTCCGGTTCGCACCGGCGTCCTGCACGTTTTCGGCGAGCACGCGCAGCCCGTACAGCTCCGCGCAATGGCAGGAGGAGAGCGCCGCAGCGCCGGATTCGCCGCTTTCGGCGACCTGCTTTGCCGCCAGCGCCGTGTTGGCGCAGGGGCGGACTTCGACGTTCGGCAGGGACGCGAGGTACTTCGCGCACTGCTCGAGCGCCTGTTCGTGGGAGTACACGACCCGCACGTCCGCGATCTCCGTGCCGGGCTTGGCGAGCAGGCTGTGTCCGACCAGCAGACGCGTGGAGCGGACGATGTAGCATTGGTACTTGACGAGCAGGTCGTAATTCGCACGGACGGAACCGGCGGTGCTGTTTTCGATCGGCAGGACGCCGTATCGGCAGTTTCCGCGCTCGACGGCGGCGAAAACGTCTTCAAACGTCGGACAGAAGCGGATCTCCGGCTCGGCGAACAGCTTTTCGCAGGCGAGCGAGGAATACGCGCCCTCCACGCCCTGGCAGGCGACCGTCGCACGGGTGGGGAAGAGTTCGGGCGTCGCAAGGCGTGCGGCACGGATGCGCTCCGCCAGTTCGGACGGGGCGTCGAGCAATTCGTGCTGGTAGGCGCGGCTGTAGCCGAGCAGGGAGCGGAACAGGCAGCGGGTGTAGGCGGAAAAGCGTTCGTCCGCTAAGGCGCTGACCTGCAGCAGCTTTTCCCGTTCGCGGCTGCGGTCGTAGATGGGTTTGCCGTGCGCCTGCTTCCATTGCGCGACGCCGCCGCAGAGTTCCATGCGCTTGCAGAACAGCCGGACCAGTTCCCCGTCCAGCTCGTCCAGCGCGTCGCGGTAGTCTTGAATCTCCATGGTGGTTCCTTCCGGTTTTTTCAGAGTAATGCGTCCAGCAGCGCGACGGCGGTCGCCGCTTCGACGACCGGGACGGCACGGGGGACGATGCAGGGGTCGTGACGACCGACGATCTGCAGTCGGACGGCACGCAGGTCGGGCAGGGAGACGCTGTCCTGTTCGCGTCCGATGGAGGCGGTGGGTTTGAAGGCGACGCGGAACAGGATGGGCATCCCGGTCGCGAGCCCGCCGAGGACGCCGCCCGCGTGGTTGGTGCGGGTGGCGACACGTACGCCGTCGGACGTGTAGGGGTCGTTGTTTTCCGTGCCGCGCAGGCGGGAACCGGCAAAGCCGCTGCCGAATTCCACCCCTTTGACCGCGGGAATGGCGAAGAGCGCGAGCGAGAGCCGCCCTTCGAGGCTGTCGAACGACGTGCCGCCCGCGCCGGCGGGGAACCCGGTCACGCCGCATTCGACCGTGCCGCCGACGGAGTCCGCCTGCGTCCGCGCTTCGCGGATCAGGGTCTGCATTTGGACTCCTTTGTCGTCGTTGAGGACCGGGAACGGCTTGCCTTTCGCCGCGTCCAGCGCCGGGTCGAGCGGGTCGAACCGGTCGTCCTCGCATACGCCGACGGAGGAAATGTGCGCACCGATCGCCACGCCTTTCTCCCGCAGGAGCTCCATGCACAGGAAGCCCGCCGCGCACAGAGGGGCGGTCAGCCGCCCGGAAAATTCGCCGCCGCCGCGATGATCGCGGGCTTCGCCGAACCGCACGAACGCCGGGTAGTCCGCGTGC
>CANQVQ010000053.1 GCA_947627335.1 uncultured Clostridia bacterium
TGCGGCTTCGTCTGATGCGTCCTCTGCGGCGTCCTCTGCGGCTTCGTCCGACACGTCCTCAGCAGCCTCGTCGGCTGCGACGTCCAGCGAAAGCACCGTGAACAAAACCGGCACGCTTTGGCTGACCCATTACGCTTCCGTCGGCAACGAGGTTTCCGGCACGGTCTTTACCGAGAACTACAGCGGCGGCGAATGGTGGCTGCACATCGCTTTCAAGCCGGTTGACGGCGAAGACGGCGTGTATGAGATCGTCAAAACCTCCGACGGCATTGCCGCCGGCGGCGCGACCGCTCTCGAGGTCCCGGAAGGCGGCTTCGTTTACGCGGTCAACACGGGCAACAACTACTCCGCTTCCGATCCGAACGGCATCAACTACGCCAGCGAAAACGTCGTAGCGATGGTGCGCGAAGCCCAGACCTGGAAGGTCGGCGAGAAATTCACCTTCACCGGCATCGACCTTGAGAACCTCACGGAGATCCCGACGTCGACCGAGGGTACGAACTGGTACGACCCGTCCTACGTCTGCACCGCGACCTACACGAAGGTCGGTTGATCCCTTAAGCGCCTGCCAAAGGGGCTGTCCGCCCCGAAACAAAAAATTCCTGCCGAAGGCGGGAAAAGAAAGGTGATTTACCATGAAGAAACTAACGGTTCTGCTGCTTGCGCTGGCGATGCTCTGCACCTGCTTCGTGCTGGCAGCCTGCGGCGACGACAGCGAAACGTCCTCCGCAGACTCGTCTGCGGCATCTTCCGCGACCGAAGAATCCTCCGCGGCTTCGTCTGCAGCTTCGTCTGCGGCATCCTCGGCAGCCTCGTCGTCTGCGGCTTCGTCCGAAGCGTCGTCGGCAGCTTCATCGGCTGCGGCTTCGTCCGACGCGTCCTCTGAAGCGTCCTCTGCAGCTTCGTCCGAAGCGTCCGCCGCGACTTCCTCCGACGCGTCCTCCGCGACGTCCTCGGACACGACTGCGGCGACCGCGAAACCCCTGTGGCTGACCCACTACAACAACGGCACGGTCGAAGGCTCCGGCGTCGTGTATAACGAAACCGACACCGCCGGCGGCTGGTGGATCCACGTCGCGTTCAAGCCGGTCGACGGCGAGGACGGCGTGTATGAGATCGCCGAGATCACCAACGGCATCGCCGACGGAAAGGCCGCAGCTGTCGCGGTCCCGGAAGGCGGCTTCGTCTACGCGCTGAACACCGGCAACGACTACTCCGCCAGCGGCGGTGAAAACTTCACCAGCACCAACTGCAACAACATGGTTGCGGACGCCCAGACCTGGAAGGTCGGCGACAAGTTCACCTTCACCGGCATCGACCTCGAGAACTTCACGGAAGTTCCGACTTCGACCGAGGGCACGGAATGGCACGATCCGTCCTACGTCTGCACCGCGACCTACACGAAGGTCGGCTAAATCGCACAGCAACAACTGAGGGGGACGTTTTGTCCCCCTTAGTCGTCAAAACCGAAAAGTTTTGAACGCTGCATCGAAGAAAGGCTAAGTTCCTATGAAAAAATTGACCGTTATCCTGCTCGCCCTCGCGATGCTCTGCACCTGCTTCGCGCTGGCGGCCTGCGGCGACGACGGCGACACGTCGTCGGCAGACTCGTCGGCAGCCTCGTCTGCGAACTCCTCTGCGGCTTCGTCCGCGTCGTCGTCCAAACCGACTTCGTCCGGCTCGTCGTCGGCAGCCTCGTCGTCAGCAGCCTCTTCTGCGACTTCGTCCGCCGCTTCGTCGGAAGCCTCGTCAGCAGCTTCTTCGGCTGCGGCATCCACGTCGTCCGAAGAGGAAGCCGCGCAGGCGAAACCGATGTGGGTCACGCACTACAACGACCCCATTTCCGAAGGCGCAGGCGTGATCATGACCGAACCGTATGAGGGCGCCGTCTGGTGGCTGCATATCCAGTTCACGCCGGTCGACGGCGAGGACGGGGTGTTCGAGGTCACGGACATTTCCGACGGTCGCTCCCTTGGGGACGCGCACCCGCTGGACATCCCGGACGGCGGCTTCGTCTACGCGCTGAACACCGGCAACAACTGGCCCCAACTGATCAAGGACCATCCGGGCGAGTACGACGACCGTGCGAGCGACCCGAACTACATCACCAAGACCTGCGACGCGATGATCGCCGTCGCCGCGACCTGGAAGAAGGGCGACAAGTTCATCTTCACCGGGCTTGACCTCGAAAACGCGGAGGACCTGCCGACCTCGACCCCGGATTACGACTGGTGGGAGAAGGACGACCAGGGCAACAACCTCTACGTCTCGACCGCGACCTACACGAAGGTCGGCTGAGCCCTCGCATCCCCCTATCTTACGAAAGGAACGTGCGTACACATGAAAAAAGTAACCATCCTGCTGCTTGCGCTCGCGATGCTCTGCACCTGCTTTGCGCTGGCGGCTTGCGGTGACGACGGCGAAACGTCGTCAGCAGAATCCTCAGCAGATTCGTCTGCGGCATCCTCCGCGACCGAAGAATCGTCGGCAGCCTCGTCGGCGGCTTCGTCTGAAGCATCCTCTGCGGCTTCGTCGGCAGCAGCCTCGTCGGCTGCGGCGTCCTCCGAAGCTTCGTCGGAGACCTCCTCCGCGACGTCCTCCGGGACGGCTGCGGCTGATGCGCAGGTCTTCTGGCTGACCCATTACGACCTCGACCACGAAGTGGAAGGGGCGGGCATCATCCTCACGGAGACGGACAACACCGGCGACTGGTGCACGCACGTCGCGTTCAAGCCGGTCGAAGGCGAAACGGACGTCTGGGAGATCGCCGAGATCTCGCTCGGCATCATGAAGGGCGGCGCCGTCAAGCTGGACGTCCCGGAAGGCGGATTTGTCTACTCCATCAACATCGGCAACGACTGGCCCACGCTCTACAAGGGCGACCCGGCGACCTACGCGGCGCAGAAGGACGAGCCGGACTACACGACGCAGGTCTGCACCAACCTCGGGCAGAATATCATCCCGACCTGGAAGGTCGGCATGAAGCTGAAGATCGAGGGGCTGGACCTGACGGGCAAGACGATCCCGACCACGACCCCGGATAAGAAATGGTACGACGACAGCTCCGACCCGTACGTCTGTACCGCCACCTACACCATCGTCGGCTGACCGACAAAATCAAACGGAAAGGAACCATCAACATGAAAAAAATCACGATCCTGCTGCTTGCGCTCGCGATGCTCTGCACCTGCTTCGCGCTGGCGGCTTGCGGCGACGACAGTGAAACGTCGTCTGCAAACTCCGATTCGTCGGCGGAATCTTCCGCGGCTTCGTCTGAAGCGTCCTCAGCAGCCTCGTCGGCTGCGGCGTCCTCTGCGGCGTCCTCAGCAGCCTCGTCGGCTGCGGCTTCATCAGCGGCTTCGTCGGAGGCTTCGTCCGACACTTCTTCGACCGCCCCCGTTGCGCAGGCGAAGGTGTTCTGGGTCACGCATTACAACGACACCATGCCGGAAGGCGCCGGCGTCATCTTCACGGAATCGGATACGGCGGGCGGCTGGTCCACCCACGTCGCGTTCAAGCCGGTCGAAGGCGAAGAGGGCGTCTGGGAGATCACGGCGATCTCGCTCGGCGTCGGGACCGGTCAGGCGACCACCGTGGAAATCCCGGAGGGCGGCTTTGTCTACGCGCTGAACACCGG
Organism: uncultured Clostridia bacterium; assembly: GCA_947627335.1. GTDB lineage: Bacteria > Bacillota > Clostridia > Oscillospirales > CAG-382 > Coliplasma. The sequence goes on from CANQVQ010000053.1 coordinate 3,638, forward strand.
CAACAACTGGCCGAAGCTGGTCGCGGAGAACCCGGGCACCTATGACGACCACGCCAACGACCCCAACTACACGACCACGATCTGCGACAACCTCGGGCAGACCGAGATGCCGAGATGGAAGGTCGGCGACAAGTTCAAGATCGAAGGGCTGACCGCCGATGACATCGCCAACCTGAAGGTCCCGACCGACACGCCGGATACGCCTTGGTACGAGGACGGCTACGTCTGCACCGCCACCTACACGGTCGTTTCGTAAAAAATTCTTTGGGGGACAAACACAATCACGGCGACTTCGCGCACTTCGTGTGCTCCGCCTTGCTCTGCGTTTTTCCCCCAATACCCCCTTTTCATCGAAAAATGGCTCGGCTTGCGCCAATTCTGACGCCGCCTTTGCCATTTTTCTCTTATTGTGCCCCTCCGGCGGTACACGCCCGCCTGCAGGGCGATATTTTGATTGTAATTCCACTTCTGTCGGAATTTCTCACCAAAAAAGGAACTGTCGTTAAGGCAGTCCCTTTTCCGTTGCTGTTTTTATTCCGCGTCGTCGTTCGGGGCGGGTTCCGAAGCCGGTCCCTCGCTCGGCGCGGGGGCGTCCTTGACCGCGACGGCGGCATGGTCCGCGTTCCGCGCCTGCGCATTCTTCGGGCGGGGCGGCTCAAGCACCTTGATCTCGGTCAGCGGGAAGACGCGGACCGCGTTCTCCTCGGGGAGCTGGACCTTGCAATTCCCGGTCAGGAAACTGCTTTCCAGCACGGTCCCGCGCCCTTTCGGCGTGGAAACGATGCTGTTCGGGCGGGGCAGCAGGGCGTTTTCCCGCTCGTAGGTGTCCTGTTCGTACCGCAGGCAGCACATCAGCCGCCCGCAGGAACCGCTGATCTTCGCGGACGCGAGGGACAGGTTCTGCTCCTTCGCCATCTTGATGGACACCTGTGCAAAATCGGACAGGAAACTCTTGCAGCAGAACGGTCTGCCGCAGACGCCGATCCCGCCGAACATCCGCGCCTCGTCCCGCACGCCAATCTGCCGCAGTTCGATGCGGGTGCGGAAGAAGGACGCGAGGTCCTTGACCAGTTCGCGGAAGTCCACCCGACCGTCCGCCGTGAAGTAGAAGCAGAGTTTGGTGTTGTCGAACGTGTACTCCACGTCCACCAACTGCATTTCGAGATGATTCTTGCGGACCTTTTCCTCGAAGATCGGGCGGGCGCTCTGCTCGCGTTCGAGGTTGGACTGATAATGCGCATCGTCCTCCGCCGGCGCCTTGCGCAGGACCGGCTTGAGCGGCTGCACGACCTCGGAGGCGTTCACCATGCGGTTGGCGTTCGCGACTTCGCCGTATTCCATTCCGCGGACGGTCTCCAGCACCGCGTGATCCCCCTCGACGAACGAGACCCCGTTCGGGGAGAAGAAGTACACCTTCCCCGCTCCGCGAAAACGGATCCCGACCACCTCGAACTGCTCCTCCGGCTCGGCAGGTGCGGCGGACGGGGCGCTCTCCCCTTCCGGCTCGTCGAGCGTGAACAGCAATCCGTCGGCGCGAAGCTGCTCGTCGGTGAACGTTTCCTCCGGGCGGCTTTCCTCCGGGCGAGCCTGCAGTTCCGCCGCTTCCGCGATTTCATCGCGCCTGCGCCGGGCGTTGGAAACGCCGCGGTCCTTCGGGGCGGATGATCCGTTCCGCTCCGAGCGGGACCCCCGCGAGCGCTTTTCCTGCGTCGGTTGCGCTGCCGTCGCGGCGGTCGCGGCTTTCGCGGACTTCGCCGCCTTTTGCGGTTCCGCGCCGTCCGGGCGGACGTCGTCCCGGCGAGGGTCGTCGCGCCGCCGGTCGTCCCGGCGCTTCTCCGATCTCCCGCGACCGTGCGAACGCTTGCCCGATTGCCCGGACCCCTGCTGCGCCGATTCCGTGCGGGATTCCCGGGAAGTTTCCTCCCGTGCTCCTTCCGCACGCGCAGGGCGATTCTGTTCGCCCTCCCGACGTGCGTCGTCGCGGGGTTTGCGGTTGCGTTCAAACCGGCGTCCCCCGGCTTTTTCCCGTGCGCCCTCCTCGCCTTTCCGCTGCTCCGTCGCCTGCGCTTCCCCCGCCATGCGGGTCGGCGGACGCTTCATCGCGGGACGGGCAGACCCTTCCCGCCCGTTCGTTTTTTCGGCGTTCTTCGGGGAGATGTGCTCCTCCATATTTCCGGTCAGATCCCGAACCTTCTTGGCAGGCTCCTTTTGCGAAGTTTCTTTTTCCATCTGGCATTCCGCCTTTCTTTTTACAGTACGTCCCGCGACACCGTCCGCCCGGCGGAGGCACACAGCTCCGACGCGAAGCAGGAAAGCGCCGCCGTCGTGTTTCCATAGGATTCCAGCCGTTCCCGGCAAACCAACGCCTGCCCGCACATCCGCACGAGCGCGTTTTTCGTCACGCGGCGGGAAAGCGCATACGCCTCCTCCGCGCAGAGCAGCACCGGCGTCCCGCCGACCCGCGACAGCAGCAGGTCGGACAGCAGCCGCAGGAACGCGTCGAACACCGGCAGCAGCCCGTCCCGACGCTCCCGCGCCATCGCGATACAGCCGATCAGCCGGTAAACGTCCCCAGACAGGCACGCGTCCAGCCAGTCCCGCGCCCGTTCCCGCGTCTCCTGCGCGTCCTTTTCGAGGAACGCGACCGCTTCGCCGAGGCTCCCCTGCGCCACGCGCACCGCGGACGCGAGTTCGGCTTCCGAAGCGCGTGGACGCGTCGCCCGCAGGCGCTCGTACAACTGCGCGTCCGTCAGACCGGGCAGGGTGACGGTCAGACCGCGTGAACGCACCGTCGGGAGCAGCGCCCGCCGGCTCTCGGTCAGCAGGAAGATCGCCACCCCCGGCGGCGGCTCCTCAAACACCTTGAGCAGCGCGTTCTGCGCGCCCGGGAGCATCTTTTCCGCGTGGGACAGCAGGTACACGCTCTTCTCCCCCTCGATCGGGACAAGCCCGGTCTGACGGATCAACTCCCGCACGTCGGCGACGTTCACCGTCGCTTCTTCGCCGAAAAAATGCAGGTCCGGGTGGTACCCCCCGAGCACCCGACGGCACCCGTCGCACACCCCGCACGGCTTGTCCCCGCCGGACGTGCAGAGCAGTGCCTGCGCACACCAGAGCGCAAACTGACGCTTCCCGCAGCCACGCGGACCTTCGACGATCACCGCGTGCGGCGGCGAGCCGCTTTGCAATTTTTGCGCGAACAAGCGCTGGACGGCGGAAAGAGGTTCCTTCCGCCCGATCCCCTCCGGCACCGCGTTCCCGCCTTCCTTTCCCTTTCCTTTTCTTTATTGTATCACATTTTTCCCGGTTTGGGAAGGGGCTTTGCAAAAAATTTTCCGGGAGTTTCGATTTGACCGTCCATTCGTCAAAAAAACACATTGACTTTTTTGAAAAACGTGGTACAATACAGATATAGAAAGGAAAAATCCCCCTGCGCAGGGGGTGGGAGGTGTTTCCCATGCAGATCATCGTCGGCATCGACGTCGGCGGGAGCACGACCAAGATCGTCGGATTCGACGGGGATCGGCTTCTGCCGCCCCTGATGGTTCGCGCCACGGACCCGATCGCTTCCGTTTACGGCGCATTCGGCAAATTCACGAGCGAACATCGCGTCGCCCTTTCCGAGATCTCGCGGGTACACGTGACCGGCGTCGGGGCGGCGTTTCTGGAGAACAGCATCTACGGGCTGGAAACCGTTCGGATCCACGAATTCGCGGCGAACGCACGCGGCGGACTGTACTTAAGCGGGCTTTCCCGCGCCATCATCGTCAGTATGGGGACCGGCACGGCGTACGTCTGCGCGGACGGAAAAACCGGGGAATACCTCGGCGGCACGGGCGTCGGCGGCGGCACGCTTATCGGTCTGTCCAAGAAGCTGCTGGGCGTTTCCGACCCGTCGCAGCTCGCGGAACTGGCGAAAGGCGGCGACCTTTCCAAGATCGACCTGCGCATCAACGACATCTCCCGTTCCGCCATCAACTCCATCCTGTCCGACAACGCCACCGCCGCCAACTTCGGCAAGGTCAGCGACCTCGCCACGCGGGAGGACATCGCGCTCGGCATCTTCAACATGGTGTACGAGACGATCGGCATGATGGCGGTCTTTGCCGCACGGCAGAAGCAGTGCGGCGACGTCGTGCTGATCGGAAACCTCGCGGGGCTTCCGCACGCGCACGTCACGTTTTCCTCCCTTGAAAAAATGTTCGGTCTGCGCTTCCTGATCCCGGAAAACGCGACCTTCGGCACGGTCATCGGCGCCGCCCTGTCCGAAAAGCAGTAATACGCGCCAACACAGAAAGGAACCACACATCATGGCAGAAAACAGCAAATGGAGCAAAAAAGTCTTCTCGATCCTGCTCGAACGGGCAAAGGGGGTTCGTTCCTGGCGGCAGTTCGCCTCGGAATGCGACGTGAGCTATGTGCAGATGCGTAAGCTCGCGAGTATGTCGCAGGAGAATCCGCCCCGCCCGAAGCTGATCCGCAAGGTGGCGGACAACGCGTTCAACGACGTCGACCTCGAGGACCTGCTGTTCGCGGCGGGAATGAGCAGTTCGGGTCGCCCGCTCTCCCAAAAGCAGCAGGAACCTTCGCAGGAGGACCCGTTTCAGGAAAGCCTGCGGGCGCTGCCTGCCCGCGACCGCAGGCTCGTCGAGGAATATGTTGCGTTTCTCGCGCAGCGCCGTCGCGCCGAGTCGGAACCGTCAGAACAGGAGCAGTAACCCGATCAGCAGGAACAGCAGATCGTTCCGCTCCTGCCCGCTGTCCGTCAGCAGCAGGAACCCGATCGCCAGCAGCAGCAGATCGTCCATCTTCAGGTCCCGCAGGAAGGAAAGCGGGGAGGACTGCGCCTGATGCGTTTCCGGCGCGCCGACGGACGGGGGCGGCGGAGGCGGGGGCGGCGTCTCCGGCTCCGGGCGGGCTTCCTCCTGCAGTCTGCGCTGCATTTCGTAAAGCTGACCGTCGCTTCGGATCCCGCCGATGTCACGGCTGTAAGTCGGCACACCCATCGTATCCATCTGAATTCTCCTTTCCCGTTTGGTGTTTCAGTTTTTCAGCCCGCCGAGCAGGGACGCGACGGTCGCGATGCGAATGAGGTCGTCGATGCGCGAACGCTTCTCCTCCGAAGCGAACGGGCGCAGGGCGCGAAGCAGATCCACCCGCGTATCGTGTCGGTAGGGCGGTGCTTGGGACGGCGGGGGCGGCTGCGGCGGTCCCTGCTGCGCCGATGCGGGCTGCGCGTCCGACGCGCCGGACGGGTTTCCCGCGCCGAGCATTCCCGCGATGGACGCGATGCGTTCCGCCGCCTGTGGGTCGGAAAGCAGGGAGCGGATCTTTTCGGTCAGGTTTTCGTCCATGGGTCGACGCTTTACCCCTTTCCGTTCTGCTGTCTGCGCAGGATGTCGTAAATTGCCCGGCTTTTGTCCTCGCCCGCCCGGTCGAGCAGCTGCTTCGCCTGCTCCGCCGTAAGTCCCTGCATTCCGTTTCGCAGGGCGTCGAGGTTGCCGAGCAGCTCTTGGGTCCTGCTTCGGTCGGCGCCCGCCGCGGACGCGATCTGCGAGACCAGATCGGCGAGCTGGCGGTCGTTGAGCCGCTGCAGCAGGGCGGGGTCAAAGTTCATGCGGTCGCGATTCTCCATCGGTCATCTTCCTCTCAAAAATGTTGCGTAAAGGAGCGGTTTTCCATGTATAAGTGCAAACCGGAACGGAACGTTCGGCAGGCCGTCCTGCTGCTTGCCGTCAGCTTCCTCGCAACGGGTGGGACGTTCGCGCTCGCGGTGGTATTCCCGCAGCACGCGGGGGTCATTCGGTTCATCGCGTTCCTGCTTTTGGTGCTTGCGCTTTATGTGATCCTGCGCTTCACAATGACGGAAATGGAGTACACGCTGGACAACGGCACCTTCATCATCACGAAGATCGTCGGGAACAAACGCACCGTGCAGGGTGCGCTGGACCTCGCGGACAGCATCGCGCTGGTCACACGCGAGGAGTACCGTGCGCAGGGGCTCAACAAGAACCTCTCCACCGTCTGCAACTATTCCCAGAACCTCGGCGGCAAGCATTGGTTTTACGTCTTTTCGTTCTCCGGCAAGCGGGCGGTCGTGGAATTTGAACCGAACGAGGCGTTCGCCGCCATCTTCCGCGAGGAGATCGAGCGTGCGAAATCCGGGGGCAGCGGTTCCGCCGGCGCACCGCCCGACGGGGGCATTTTGATCTGACGTTGGACTTCCGACGTCAGTTTTTTTAGTTTCCCCCGGATGCGACGACCCGCTCGTACTCCCGCGTCAGCACGTCCCAGGTGAGCGGACCGACGATGCCGTCGGCGTCAAGCCCGTAGTTCTGCTGGAACTGCCGGACGACCCGTTCGGTCTCCGCGCCGAAGATCCCGTCGACCGCCAGCGTCGGCAGCGAAAGGTCCACGCCCGCAACGGTGTTGAGCATGGTCTGCACCCACGAAACGTCGTCGCCGGTCGAGCCGCGCCGCAGCAGGACACCGGGATACGGGCGCGTCGGGGTGGTTTCCCCGCCGCCGAGCGCAAAGTAGGTGGTGACGATGCCGTTCCAGGTCGCTTCGTTGACCGTGCCGGTCTGTATCAATCCGTAGTAGTTCTGGAACGCCCGTACCGCGTCCCGCGTCACGTTCCCGAACACGCCGTCCAGCGCCGGTGCGGTATACATCCCCGGCATGGCGTTCGCGATATACGCGAGGTAGGTCTGGATCCGCAGGACCTCGTTGCCTCGGTCGCCCTCCTGCAAGGTACGCCCGTTGAAGGCGTCCGACTGCGGAAATTCCCCTTCGCTTTCCAGTTCCGCGAGCTTCTTGACCGCCGTGTAGATGTACTGGATCCGATACCACGTTTCCCGATCGACCACGCCGGTCTCCTCCAGACGGAACAGCCGTTGAAACGCCCGAACAGCGGTGGCGGTCGCATCGTCGAACCGACCGGTCGGCGGCAGGACGAACGGAATGGCGGGAAACGAGATGGCGATGCGGTTGAGCCGATTCTGGAGCGTCGTCACCTCCGGGGAGGCGTCTCCCGCCTGCAGGGCGCCCGGAAAGGAGTCCGGCGCGACCTCCGCCGTTTCCGCTTCGCGGATCTCGATGTCTTCGCCGAAGTAATACCGCAGGATCTGCAGCGGGACGTACCCCCGTCGGGCGAGGGAAACCGTTCCCCACTGGCTCAGCCCGTCGCAGGTGGTCGTCGCCCCGTCGCAGTATTCCGCGAACAGCGGCTCCAGTCGGCGCTCCCGTGCGATGTAATTCGTGAAGTACCCATCGACGATGGTATCGACCGTGTCGAAAATGCCCCGATCGTGGACGTAATACTGGTCGTATGCGGTGGAATTCGTGATGTCGAAGTCGTAGCCCTGCGAGGGGTACCATTCGGTGTAGAGCCGGTTGAGCGCGAGCGACACCTGCGCGATGACGTTGGCGATGATGGCGTTCTCCGGCCAGGTCGGGTAGATCTCGCTGCACGCGACGTTTTTGATGTAATCGATGAACGGGACCGTGACGACCTCCGCGTTCGCACCGGGCGGACCGAGGTGGACGCGGATGGTCTCCGGGACGACGACCTCCCGACGCGCTTCCTCGATGTTCGCCGTCGTGACCGAACGGCGGGACTGCCCGCTTTCCGGTTCCGGGACCAGTTCGATATGCGGCGTGTTCTCCGGGGTGCTGAGCTGGTGGGTCGGAATGATGATGACCCGCTCCAGCTGCGGCGGAAGCCCGTTGATCGGTGAAGT
>CANQVQ010000054.1 GCA_947627335.1 uncultured Clostridia bacterium
GTGTCGAGGATGAAGATCCCCTCGACCTCGATCTCCGGCTTTGGCGCACCGCCGGAGGAAGTGTCCTCGCTGGACGTGTCGGCGGAGGTGTCCGGCGTGGTCGTGCCGGCGGAGGTGTCCGGCGTCGTCGTGTCGGTGGACGTATCCGGCGTGGTCGTGCCGGTGGAAACGTCCGGCGTGGTCGTGCCGGAGGGAGTCTCATACCCCGGGTCGGGGTCGTCGTCGAAATTCAGACCGGGACCGATGTCCACCTCGGTGTGCCCCTGGTCGTTGACGATCACGGTTTCCTTCCCGAACAGGTCGGTGATCCGACTGTAAAGGTCCTTGATGCGGTCGCGGCTGAAGACCGTATCCGTGAAATGGTCGCCGAGCTGGGCGAAATAGCTCCCGTCCAGCAGCGAACCGACGGTAAACGACGGCATCGGGGTCAGCTTGTCGTAATCCGAAACCTCCGTCCGCGGCAGAAAGACGGTGAAAAAGAGCAACGTCAGAAACGCTATGACGATCAAAAACAGACTGAAAAGCCTCGCGTACAGCAGCGGACGGCTATTTTTGGATGATTTCACGAAGCGTTTCCTCCTTTTAGAAATTGAAGTACAGGAACGGGTTGTTCTTGGACGAGATCAGCATCACCGCGCACAGCGCCAGCAGCCCGACGCACGCGACGGCGGACGCCACCTGCGCGACCGCCTGCACCGACCCCTTGCACTGCCTGACCCACTTCTTGACCGCCGGAAGCACCGGGAAGCAGAACAGGAGCGCAAGCAGGAAGATCCAGATGAACTTCATCAGGTACACGGACGAGAGCAGTTCCTCGTTGTACGGACCGCTCGTGAATTCCCCGGCACGGTAGAACCCGTTGCCGGAAAAGCCGAACAGGTTGCCGAAGTAGGTCCCCATGCTGGAGAAGAAACTGCCGAGCGTCTTGGAATCCTCGTAGTAGAAGATGCCGAAGCCGATCAGGATGACGATTTTATTGTAGATGTGCATGACTACGTCCGGGATGCGCTTGAGCACCCGTTTGCCGAGCTTCTGCTCGATAAAGATGAACAGTCCGAAGTACAGACCCCACGCGATGTAGTTCCAGCTCGCCCCGTGCCAAAGTCCGGTCGTGAACCAGACGAGGAAGAGCGAAAGCCACTGCCTTCTCTTGCCGAAGATCGGCAGGTAAAGCAGGTAATCCCGGAAGAAACTGCCCAGCGAGATGTGCCACCTCTGCCAGAATTCCTGAATGGAGCGGCACATGAACGGGTAGTTGAAGTTTTCGTCGAAGTGGAAGCCGAAGATCCGCCCCATGCCGATCGCCATGTCCGAATAGCCGGAGAAATCGAAATACACCTGCATGGAGTAGGAGATGACCCCCACCCACGTCGCGACGACAGAGCTTGTCCCGATGGTGTCGGTCAGGTAGGTCTGGGCGATGTAGGAGAGGGTGTTCGCCAGCACGACCTTCTTCGCAAGCCCCACGATAAGGCGGGAAAACCCGTCGCACAGGTCGGTCAGCTTGCTTTGGCGGCAGTCGATCTCGTCCGCGATCGTCGAATAGCGCACGATCGGTCCGGCGACCAACTGCGGAAAGAGCGAGATGTACAGCAGGAGCTTGGAGAAGTTCTTCTGCACCGGCACCTTTTCCCAGTAGACGTCGATGACGTAGGAGAGGATCTGGAAAGTGTAGAAACTGATGCCCAGCGGGAGCAGTTCCTTCGCGTTCACGAGCGGAAGGCTCGTCCCGAAGAGGGAATTGATGTTTTCCACCACAAAGCCGGTATATTTGAATACCGCGAGCATTCCGATGTTGTAGACCAGTGCAAGCACGAGCGAACCCTTGCACCAGCGGTTGCCCCGGTTCGCGTCGATGGAGCGGGCGAGCAGGAAATTGACTGCGGCGCTCAGCAGGAGCAGCAGCAGGTTGATCGGCTTGCCCCACGCGTAGAAGATCATCGAGAACGCGAGCAGTACCGCGTTGCGATAGCGGATCTTTTCCGTAAACAGGTAACAGCCGACGCAGAGGGGCAGGAATACGAACAGAAACAGCAGGGTCGCAAAATTCATAACGGTCCGCAATATCCTTTCTTGATTCCGGCAGAGCCTTGTACATCCTAACTTTTACATTATAAACCAAAAAAGCCGGAAAGTCAAGGATTGCGGCGGAAAACGCTGTAAAAATATTGTAAAAACGGCGACCCCCGCCGGGGGACGGCAGGGGTCAGTCGGCGGTGGACTTTTCGATCAGCAGGTTCAGCTCCGCACCGAAGAACAGAATGTACATACAGATGTACAGCCAGAGCATATACACGACGATGGCGGCGAGGCTCCCGTAGATGTTCGCGTAGTTGGAAAAGTTGTTGACGTAGAACGAAAAGAAGAACGAGAACAGCATCCAGCCGACGGCGGCGAGCACCGCGCCGGGGAGCTGGCTGGAGAATTTCGCCTTGCGGTCCGGCAGGACCTTGAAGATCAGGGCGAAGAAGAAGGTCAGAAGCAGAAGCCCGATGACGAAGCGCAGGGAGGAAAAGAGGTTCGTCAGGAGGCTCAGGCTCGGGAAACGGGCGGAGATGAACGCTGCGATGGACGAGCCGAAGACCATGAGCACCAGCGTCGCGACGAGAATGACGGCGAACGCGAGCGTATAGACGATGGAAAGGAAGCGGAGCCGGAGCATACTGCGGCTTTCCTTGACCTCGAACACCGAGTTCATGCCGCCGATGACGTAGTAGACGCTCTTGGACGCCGACCAGATCACCACGAAGGCGGAGAAGGACGCCATGACGGAGGAATTGCTCTCGAAGATGTTGCGGACGATCTCCTCGAACAGACCGCCGACCATGGACGGGAAGATGCTGTAAAAACTGGTGAGGAACTCCTCCGCCGAGAGGGAGAGCAGCTGCGTGAGCGAAAAGAGCAGGATCAGCAGCGGGACGGTCGCGAACAGCAGAAAGTACGCCACCTGCGCCGAACAGGCGCCGACGCGGTGGGCTTTCATTTTTCGGGTGAAATAGCGAACGACGGTCAGCAATCGGATCACATACTTTTCAAGGTGCAGTTGTGCGTAGCCGGTTTGCAGCAGGACGGTCAGCAGGAAAGCGGCGATGGCGAAAGCGAGGGAGGCGAGCAGCACCAATGCGGAACCGAACAGGAGCAGCCGCATCTCGAACAGGTCCGATAAGCCGAACCCGATAAGCAGGTAAGCGGCGCTGATGCCGCCGATGACGAACGTCTTGGCACGGTCGAGCGGGCGCAGGACCCAGATCATGCCGCAGACGGCGCAGGCGGCGACGCACAGGCAGCTGACGGTGGAGATCTGCTCACGCGGGAGCGCATAGAATTTGCCGAGCAGTGCGATCGCGGTCACGCCGACGGCGACGGCGATGCCGGCGGGAAGCGCCTTGCCGATCGCGTTATACAGGAAGTTTCCGTTGATGCGTTTGTCGGACTTCCGCAGGGAAAGCAGGAGCGACGGCAGGGCGACGGTCAGGGCGTTGATAAGCGTGAGCTGGATCGGCATGAACGGGTAGGCGCTCGGCAGGAACAGAAAGACCACCCCGAGCAGGATCGCGTAGACGGTCTTGATCAGGAAAAGCGACGCGCTCTGTTCGAGGTTATTGACCGCGCTCCGCCCCTCCGCCACGGCGTCCGGCAAGGCGTTGTAATCGGAATCCAGCATGACGATGTCTGCGACGTTCCGTGCGACTTCCACGCCGTCGTTGATGGCGATGGCGCAGTCCGCTTCCCGCAGGGCGAGCACGTCGTTGACCCCGTCGCCGGTCATGACGACGGTGTGTCCGTCCTCGCGCATGGCGCGGACCAGCTTTTGCTTCTGCACCGGCGTGGCGCGACCGAATATCGTGTAGGATTCCGCGAGGGAAGCGTAGTCGGCGTCCTCCGGCACCGTCGAAAGGTCGATGCGTTTATCGAAATCAGGCACGCCTGCGGTGCGGGCGATGCGGGAGACGGTGATCGGGTGGTCGCCGGAAATGAGCTTGATGCGGACCCCCTGCCGGAGGAAGAAATCGACGGTCTGCTCCGCGCCGGGGCGGACGGTATCAGAAAGCAGGACAAGCCCGAGCGCACGGCGGCTTTCGGGCAGTTCGCCGCTCTTGACCGCGTTCTCCGCGACGGATACGCACAGCACCCTGCACTCTTCGGCGAGCGCGTCTACGGTGGACAGGTGGGACCGCTCCGACGGGGTGAGGACCACTTCCGGCGCACCTAATATATATGCGGTCCCGTCCGCGTAATAGACCGCGCTGAACTTGCGTTTGCTGGAGAAAGGCAGGGCGTCCGACGCGGGCGGGACGTCCTTTTCGCCGCAGAAGCGGGAAATGGCGGCGGCGGTCTCGTTTGCGGCGGGGCTGTTACGCGAAATGCGTGCGAGCGCGTCGGCAAGTTCCGCGCTGCCCGTGTCGAACGGGAGGAGCCCGGTGACGATAAGCCTGCCGTCGGTCAGGGTGCCGGTCTTGTCAAAGCAGACCGTATCCGCCCGGGCGAGGGTTTCGACGCTGTAAAGCTCCTTGACGAGCATCCGTTTTTTGGAAAGCCGGTAGATCGCGAGCGCCATCACGCCGGAAACCAGCAGGATCAGCCCTTCCGGGATCATGCCGATCATGGCGGCGACCGTGTTTCGCACCGCTTCGTCCAACGGCGACTTGCGGGATTGCAGCCAGAAGAACAGGACAGAATAGGGGATCAGCAGCAGCGACACGACGTCGATGATCCGCCGCAGAGAGCGGATGATGACCGAAGTCTTGCGCCGGTACTGCCGCGCACCGGCGGCGACCTGCTGCAAAAGGTTGGACGAACCGACCCGCACGGCGGAACAGACGCACTCCCCGGACAGCAGGAACGATCCGGCGTTGAGCATCTCCCCGGCGGTCCTCTCCACCGGCTCGCATTCCCCGGTCAGGAACGCTTCGCTGACTTCGCAGGAGCCGTAGATGACCGAGCAGTCCGCCGGCACGTCGTCCCCCGCTTTCAGCAGGACGATGTCGCCGTAGACCAGAGACTCGGCGGAGATCCGCTTCTCCTCGCCGTCCCGCCGCACGGTCACGGTCGGGGCGGTCAGGACGGAGAGCCGGTCGGTCGCCCGCTTGGCGCGAAGCTCCTGCCAAAGCCCGATAAACGCATTGCACGCCACGACGCCGAGGAAGAGCATATTCTTCGGGGAATGTACCAGAAGCAGGGCGAGGGCCAAGAGCAGGTTGATAAAGTTGAAGAGCGTCAGCAGATGCTCCCGCAGGATGCAGGGGACGCTCTTGGTCTTTGGAAGGGAGGAGCGGTTGGAAAGCCCCGCGTCGGTGCGTTCGCGCACTTCCCGGGCGGTCAGCCCCGTCAGCATATCCGCCGTGCGGAGCGACGACGGCTGCAAATTTTTTCTGCGATGGCGCACGGGCTTTCCCTCCTTTCCAAAATACGGTAGGAAAAGTATAACACGAAATCCGGAAAAAAGCAATCGGCTTTTTGCAAAAAATGGACGATTTCCTGCGGTTTGAAAAAAATTTCGTGAAAATCGGATTTTTTATCGGTTTCCTCTTGAAAAAGCCTCGAAAATGTGGTATATTAGAAAAAATATGGGAAAGGCGGCGAAACGAATGCTGGCGCTCGACAGCAAACTGACGGTTGACGCGCTCGAACGGCGCTGGGACGAGCAGACGTCTCCCGCACGGTTCGCGGGAAGCGACGAGATGATGGACAATATCTTCATCGCCTCGCGGAAGGGGGAACGCGTATTCCTCATTCGCAAGGCGAGCGGGGCGCTGGACCCCTTTGCGACGGTGTTTCGCGGCAGGATACTTCCCTGCAGCGAAGGCAGCGTGCTCGAAGGGTGGTTTACCAAGCGTCTTTTTGATTATGTCCTGCTGCTCGCGTTGTTCGCGCTGGACGCGGCGGTCTTTTTGCAGGGGCTGTCGGCGGGGGAGGCGGACGCTTCGCTCACGGGCTGGTGCGGCGCGTTCGCTTTGATCCTGCTGCTGCTCGCGTTCCCGCTGCGCTCTGCGCGTCGGCGTTACCGCGCCTTTCTCGAAGGCATCGTACAACCGGAAGAGACAAACCAACCTGAACAGAGGAGAGAAGCGCAATGATGGAGTTCAAAGACAAATTCGGCAAAGAAGGGCTGACCTACGACGACGTGCTGCTGATCCCGGCGGAAAGCCACGTCCTCCCCGCGGACATCGACATCACCACCCGTCTGACGTCCCGGATCCGTCTGAATATCCCGCTGATGACGGCGGCGATGGACACGGTCACGGAATCCCGCATGGCGATCGCCATTGCGCGGGAAGGCGGGATCGGCGTTATCCATAAGAATATGTCCATCGCGGACCAGGCGGACCAGGTGCAGCGTGTCAAGCGAAGCGAGAGCGGCATCATCAACGACCCGATCTCCCTGACCGGCGACCATCTCGTCAGCGACGCGCTGGACCTGATGAGCAAGTACCGCATTTCCGGCATTCCGGTCGTCGACGGCGACGGCAAGCTCTGCGGGATCCTGACCAACCGCGACATCCGCTTCCTGAATACCTACGACATTCCGATCGCCGAGGTCATGACGAAGGAGAATCTCGTGACGGGTCGGGTCGGCACGACGCTGGAGGAAGCGCAGTCCATTCTGCGCGCCCGCAAGATCGAAAAGCTCCCGCTGGTGGACGATAAGGGCTATCTGCGGGGTCTGATCACCATCAAGGACATCGAAAAAGCCATCAAATACCCCCACGCGGCGAAGGATCCGCAGGGTCGTCTGCTCTGTGCGGCGGCGATCGGCGTGACCAAGGACGTGCTCCAACGTGCCGAGGCGCTGCTCGCGGCGGGCGCGGACGCGCTGGTGCTGGATTCGGCGCACGGGCATTCCGAAGGGATCCTCAACGCCTGCCGTGCGGTCAAGGACGCGTTCCCGTCGTCGCAGCTGATCCCCGGCAATATCGCCACGGCGGAGGCGGCGCAGGCGCTCATTGACGCGGGCGCGGACTGCATCAAGGTCGGGATCGGTCCCGGCTCCATCTGTACGACCCGTGTCGTCGCCGGCATCGGCGTGCCGCAGGTGACGGCGGTGTACGACGCCGCTTCGGTTGCGCGGAAGCACGGCATTCCGGTCATCGCCGACGGCGGGATCAAGTATTCCGGCGATCTGGTCAAGGCGATCGCGGCGGGCGCGGACGTGGTGATGGTCGGTTCGATGGTCGCCGGCTGCGAGGAAGCGCCGGGCGAATTGGAGCTGTATCAGGGTCGTCAGTTCAAGACCTATCGCGGCATGGGTTCGATCGCGGCGATGCAGCAAGGTTCGAGCGACCGCTACTTCCAGTCCAAGAACAAAAAACTGGTCCCCGAAGGGGTGGAGGGACGCGTGGCGTACAAGGGGCCCGTGTCCGAAACGGTCTACCAGCTCATGGGCGGTCTGCGCGCCGGTATGGGCTACTGCGGCGCGAAGGACGTCAGGACGCTTCAGGAAACCGGGCGGTTCGTCCGGATCACCAACGCGGGCTTGCGCGAAAGCCATCCGCACGACGTGTACATCACCAAGGAAGCGCCCAACTACTCCAAGGACAGCGAGGTCTGAAATAAATGACGTCAAATCTGCGGACACGCGCCGCAGATTTGACTCATTAAGAGAAAAATGGTGAAGGCGGCGTCAGAATTGGCGTAAGCCGAGCCATTTTTCGATGAAAAGGGGGTATTTGGGGGAGAAACGCAGAGCAAGGAGGAGCGGCGACGAAGTCTACGACGCAGTCTACGACGTGGTCGTGCCGCGACGCCGCCGCGATTGCGGTTCTCCCCCGAAAGATCTTGCGCGTTACCGTTTGGTCTGGATCCCGCGGGTCGCGGGGTTGTCGATGATACTTCCGTTGGCGCGGAAGCGCGAACCGTGGCAGGGGCAGTCCCAGCTCTTTTCCTCCGGGTTCCAGCGCAGGGCGCAGCCCATGTGCGAGCAGCGCGGACGGCGGAGCGCAAGCAGGTCTTTGATCGCCTCGCCGCCGTTGCGCAGAAGCGGGAGCGGCTTCATGCGCCGGGACGGGTCGAACAGCTTCGCGTATCGGTTCTTTTGCCCGGTCAGCTCGTCCGCCAGCACGGACGCGCCGATCATCGAGCCGGTCATACCCCAGCCGCCGAACCCGGTCGTGACGAACACGTCCTTCCCGCCGGAACGGTAAGGACCGATATACGGCAGGTCGTCGAGCGTCACGCAGTCCTGATTCCCCCAGGCGAGGACCTCCTTCGCCTGCGGGTAGTACCGCCGCAGGAACTCGCGTGGGACGTCGAAGCCGCACCCCTTTTTGCCCGGACGGCGGTCCCCGCCGCCTATGAGCAGGAGTTCCCCGACGGAACGCAGATAGACCCCGTCCTCCGCTTCGTCCATGATCGTGCAGTCCAGCGGTTCCGCCCCCTTGCAGGCGATGACGAAGGACCGCTTCTGGTACATCTTGAGGAAGTACAGTCCGTGCCGATTGATGAATGGGAAGTGCGTGGCGACGACGATTTTCTTCGCGTTCACCCGTGCGCGGTCGGTCACGGCGGTCGTCCCGTCCAGATGCAGGACCTTCGTTCGCTCGTAGATCTGCAGTCCGTTCGTCATGGCGTAGAGGAATTTCAACGGGTGGAACTGCGCCGTTCCCGGCATTCGCGCCGCCCCGGCGACCGGGAAGGGCAGGGGCGTGTCGGTCGTGAATTCCGCGTCCAGACCGAGCGAGCGGAGCGCGTTCACCTCCGCTTTCATCTTTTCCGCGTCGCACAGCGAGTAGGTGAGCGCGGGAAGCACGGTCAGCTCGCAGGAGAGCGTCTCCGCGTAGGCGCGGAACCGCCCGATGGCGTCCCGTTCCGCCTCCAGCAGGAGCTTTGCGGCTTCAAACCCCTGCTTGCGGATCCGATCGGCGTAGAGGGTCTCGGTCTGCACGGAAAGGACGGCGGTGGTGTTCGCGGTGATCCCGCCGCCGACGCGGTCGGCTTCCAGTACGGCACATTCCAAGCCGCGCTCCCGCAGGAGCGCCGCGCAAAGCACGCCAGCCATTCCGCCGCCGATGACGGCGACGTCGACGGATATATCTTTTTCCAGCCGCGGGAACGACGGCGGTGAAACGGTTTCGGACCAGACGGAACGCATAAAGGCATCTTCCTATCGTTTTCTTTTTAGGATGTGCATTCCGCGAATCGGCTATACGCCGGAAAGGAGCAAGCGATATGACCGAATACGAGCGCCTGACCGGGCGAAAGACGCCGCCGACGGACGCGACGCGTTTCCGCAACGCACGGATCGTCAATTTGTTGAGTATGTACCTCAATTTCACGCCCAAGGCGATCGACCTGCCGTCGCTCGAGGAGATCGCGTCGTCCTGCGGGCTTTCGCGGGAACGGGCGTACGCCGAATGCCTTGCGGCGGTCTGCGAGGTCGGGACCGACCGGGCGGAACGGGATTTCACGGCGAACTACATCGTCCCGATGGTACACGAGCTGGATCCCGCCGTGTTCGAGAACGACCCGTACTACCGCACGGTGCGGATCCCGGACGGAAAGCGGGGGGACTGGGAATTGAAGACCCTGACCCTCTCGCCCTGCGAGGCGTTCGTCTGCGGGGATTTCAAGGTGTACCCGGACGGTCGGATGCTCCCGCAGATCGGCTATTTCCCACGGTCCTATGCCTATCCTGCGGTGTTTGAGAACGGGCGGGAGTGGATGACCCTGATGCCAAACGAAACGGTCACGACGCTCCCAGCGGTCGCGCAGGCGGAAGGGAAGGTGCTGACCTACGGGCTGGGGCTCGGTTATTTCGCGTTCATGGCGGCGCAGAAGCCGGAGGTGTCCTCCGTGACCGTCGTCGAGCGCAGTCCGGACGTCATCGAGCTGTTCAAGACCCTGCTCCTCCCGCAGTTCCCGCACGGCGAAAAGCTCCGCATCGTCTGCGCCGACGCGTTCGACTACGCGGAAACGGTTTTTCCGCGGGAGGCGTACGATTTCGTTTTCGCGGACATCTGGCACGACGTGGGGGACGGCAGGGAGCTGTATCTGCGTATGAAGCGGCTGGAATCCCGTTTTCCCGGTCCGAAGTACGCCTATTGGCTCGAGGACAGCATCCGCTGCTATCTCGCGAAGGAACTCTGGCCGCCGCACGGATGAAACGGAAAAAATCCCCTCCGCCGGGAGGGGATTTTGCATTTCACGGTTTTATTCGGTTTCCGGGAAGAGCTTGACCCGTTTGAGCACCGCGTACAGCGGAAGCCCAAGCCCATAGCACGCGATGAACTGCCCGGCGGCGACCGTAAAAGCGCTCAGCGCGAGCACCGGCGCCATTCCGACCGTTTCCCCGAACGTCGTGAACCCGTACCCGAAGTACAGCACGAACGGGATGATGAAAGCGTTGAACAGCACGGACGGCAGGGGAGAAACCCACTTCACCCACTTGCCCCGGCATCTCCCGAGCCCGTAGGTGGCGAGCGACGCAAGCAGGGTCGCCAGCGTGCCGAAAATGACGTCCCACAGGTTCCCGCCGCCGAGCAGATTGGCGAGCAGGCAGCCGAGCGTCAGACCCGGAACGGCTGCCGGTGTGAACAGCGGCAGGATGCAGAGCGCTTCCGAGACGCGGACTTGGATCTGCATCGACGAGAAGGTCCAGAGCAGGTAGGTCAGCACCGTGTAAACGGCGGCGATCATGGCGCCCTCCGTTAGGTGCCGGAGCGTGATGCTGTGTTTCGCTTTCATTTGATTGTCTCCTTAGTTTTGTTTTAAGTGAGGATGGTTCCGAACTCACTGCGTTGGGGACAGTATAGCACGTTTTTCCCCGAAATGCAACCGTTTTTTCGCAAAAAATGACAAAATTACAGGTTTTGCAGGGCTTTCTCCAGCCCGTCCACCCCGTATGCGATGTAGGTCGCCCCGGCGGACTCCAGCTCGTTCTCCTCCGCGTAGCCGAGGTACACCCCGAGCGAATCCAGTCCGCAGGCTTTCGCCCCTTCGATGTCGTACAGCCGGTCGCCGATCATCAGCACTTTCGAGCGGTCGCACATCCCGGTCCGCCGCAGCGCCTCCTCGATGACGGCTTGCTTGTTCCCGAGTTTCTCCTCCGGGTCGGAGCCGACGATCTGCTCGAAAAAGTTCGCGATCCCCAGCCGTTCCAGCATCGCGACGGCGTATTTCTCCAGCTTCGACGTCGCCACGCACATCCGACGCCCGTCCGCCTGCAGCTTTGCGAGCAGTTCCGGGACGCCGGGGAAAAGGCGGCACTCCAACTGCCCGATGCGGTCGTACCGTTCCCGGTAGATCTCCACCGCCCGTCGGGATTCCGCCTCGGAAAAGCCGTAAAACC
>CANQVQ010000055.1 GCA_947627335.1 uncultured Clostridia bacterium
CGCTTTCGGTACGGTATGGGTACGCTGCGCAAGCGCAGCGCGGACCTTGCCGCTACCTCGGCTGATCGGTCCTTTCGTTGATTCAAGACATCACTTCCCTGCCGCTGTAAAATCTTCCAAATTTTTTTGAAAAAGGACTTGACAAATCAGGATTTCGTGATATACTGGGATTAGGAAATGAAAAGAGCGGCGCGCAAGCGCACCGCCCTAACCTCGGTTCAAAGGCATCTCCAAAATGCTTTTGAACCATCCGCATCGGCTATAACAGGTAGCACGACGGGACGTAGGTTTTGTGGTTTATCAGAACCGCGAGGTTGGAAACAACCACTACGGTGTATGATAACACAAAAATCCGGTTTTGTCAAGTACCTATCTGCTGATGCACGATAGGTTTTTCTTTTCCTCTACAATTGAATACAACGCGAATACCGTGACCTTGCGGATTCAATTGGTTGGATAAGAACGTGCGAAGACCGGGCAGTCCAAGCGAGCGCGCCACTCCTGCCGCAAACAGGATGCTACCTTTCAACCTCCCCAAAAAGGGAATCTGCGGTTAAGACCGGCTGTGAAAGGGCGGCGCGACTCGCGTGGGACCAAAACCCCCGAAAAAGGTATATGCGTGGGCGGCGAAGGTGCGTAAGCACCTTCGTTGCTCCACTGCACGCGTGTGCCGAAGGTTCGGCAACGTTTCTGGCGGACAGATAGGGATTCGAACCCTAGAACGGGGTTAACCGTTACACGATTTCCAGTCGTGCGCCTTAGACCAACTCGGCCATCTGTCCGTATTTTTTCGCTTCACGCGAGCAACATGCATATTATAGCACAGTTTTTCCCGCTTGTCAACCGCTTTTGGAGGATTTTTTTGGGATTTTCGCCGTATACTCTATCGAGCGGTCGTCCATACTCCTATCAAAGGGAGAACGGCGAACGCACCCGCATTCGCCGTCCGTGGTGACCAGTAGGAGAATCGAACTCCTATCTCCGCCGTGAGAGGGCGGCGTCTTAACCGTTTGACTAACCGGCCACGTCCTACTCCTACTATACCACACCCCGACGGGTTTGTCAAGACCTTTTTCGGATTTTTTGGAGATGATTTTTTGTTTTCGGAGGAGAGCTTTCACCGCCTGACGCGTTGGCTGTTCGGATCGCTGCTGATCGCGGCAGGGGTCTACCTGTTCTTTCACTACCTGTTCGGGGCGCTCCTGCCGTTTTTGATCGCCTACATCATCGCGTTCTGCCTGCAGCCGTTGGTGCGTGCGATGGAGAAGCACGCGGGGGTGTCGCGCAAGGCGACGGTGCTGTTCGCGGTCGTGCTGATCGTGGCGCTTCTGGCGCTGGCGTGCGTGCTTGCCGTGCGGCGGATCACGGGGGAACTCGGTTCGCTCGCGGACGCGCTCGGTCGGTTCCTCGATCGCCTGCGGCAGGACCCCGCCTACGCCGACGAGATCGCCGACCGCATCGCTTCGCGGATCCCGTTCGTCGACGCGAGCGAGGGGATCCGCAGTTTCCTTTCCGACCTCGACCATCGGCTGACCGATCTGCTCGGGGTGCTGGCGGAACGACTTTCCGGCTCGGTACTGCCGTTTCTGGCGGGGCTGGCGGCGTTTCTGCCGAACGCACTGCTGTCGGTGCTGGTCGTGCTGCTGTCCGCCTACTACTTCGCCATCGATTTCCGCAGACTGCACGCGTCGCTGCTCGCACTTTTCCCCGACCGCGTCGCGAAAAAACTGCTGAAATGCAAGCGGACGCTGCTCGAAGTCGGCGGGAGCTTCTTTCGGGCGTACGGGCTGATCCTGCTCGTGACCTTTTCCGAGCTGTTCGCCGCCCTGCTGCTGCTCGGGTACCGCTACGCGTTCCTGATCGCGCTTGCGACCGCCCTTATCGACATCCTGCCCGTGCTCGGGACCGGGACCGTGCTGCTGCCCTGGGCGATTTTTCTGCTCTGCACCGGGCGCGTCGGGGACGGAATCGGGCTGCTGGTCGTGTATGCGGTCATGACCGTCGTGCGGCAGATCATCGAGCCGCGCATCGTCGGGAAGTATATCGGTCTGCCGCCGCTGGCGTCGCTCGCGTCGATGTACCTCGGGCTGCAGCTGCTCGGGTTTTGGGGGTTGTTCCTGTTTCCGCTCGGCGCGCTGCTGCTCTGGCGGTTCCTGTCCGCGAAGAAGGGCGAGCAGGCGGACGCGCAAGCCTCTTGACATTCCCGCCGTCCCGTGCTATACTGAAAAAAACGCAAAAAGGGGCGACGGAATGATGAAACACGGCAGAAACACGGTGCGGACGTTGCTCGCACTGCTGCTGAGCGCTGTGCTGGGGGCGCTTTGCGGCTGCGGAAGCACGGAGGAGGCGCCGCCGGCGACGTCGTCGGTCGCGGGAAACCTGCCGTCCGAACCCGCAGCGGGACCCGAACCGCAACCGGGGCGGACGGAACAGCTTTACGCGTCGGTCGAGGTTTTGCCCGACGGGGGGACGTCCCCGCTGCTGTCCCGTCCGGCGGACTGCCCGCAGGAGATCGGTCCGGCGCTCGGGACCATGCTTTCCTTATATAAAAGCGACCCGAATCGGCTCTATCACGTCGCCTTCTGCCTGAATGCGGTCGCCGGGCGGGAGGACCGCGACGCCGTCGCCGGGAAACTGCGGAACCCGGACGCACTGTTCGCGGACGAGTGGGTCGCGCTTTCGGACGTCGCGTCGCCGGAGAGCGGCGGGGACGCCGACGGGTGGTTCTACTACCTGTTCACGGCGGACGAGGTCCGCGCGTTGGCGAGCGTCGGGCTGCAGTGCCGCCTCGTCGGGAACGGGGAAACGCTTTCGGCGGGTCAGCTGACGCAGGAGCAGGCGATCGAACATATCTGCCAGTTCAACGGCGATTCCTTCCGTGCGGCGCAGGCAAAAGCGTCGGAATGAGGGAACGCCCCCCGCGGGGAAAGGGAAACCGGGATCTGTACGGCATACGGTACAGACCCCGGTTTTTTTCGTTTGCACCGCCCGCTTTGCGAAAAGACGGGCGTTCGGGTCAATACGGAAACGCCGGACCGCCGTCCTCTTCCGCCGCGGACAGGAATTTTGTGATGTAGTTGAAATCGTATACCGCGGTCTTCGAGCCGGACATCCCGTCTTTGGAGCAGAAAAGCGCCATGCTGCAGTTGTCCGCACAGATCGAGACCACATTGGATTTTAATTCATACAACCGTCCGCCGACGCTTTCCACATACTGCACAAAGACCGAATGGTTCCCCGACGGAAGTCCGAGCAGCGCCCACGGGCGGGCTTCCCCGTAAAATTGCCCGTCCACATAGACGCGCCGTGTGCCGCTTCTGTCGTACTTCCCGTCGAACCGTGCGCCCGCATACACGAGCAGGTGTCCGGTGCCGTGCGCTTGCATGAAATTTTGGTGCGTCTCCGCGAACACCGCAGCCTGCAGGATTTGCGTGCATTCTTCCGCATAGTTTTCCTTCTCACGCAAAAGACGCTCGATTTCCGATTCCAGTTTTTCGTATGCCTTTACGTCATCCGAATTTTGTGCACTGCTGACCAACAGTCCCCAACGAAAAGGGATCACGCAAAGAATCGTGCCGACCACAAAGAGCACGATCAGGACCGCAAGAAGCGTATAACCAATAAGGGGTTTTTCCGCCAGCACATCCGAACCGATCATACTGAGAAGGAACACGACGGACACACCGACCATCACTTTTGCCGCTTTCGGGACTTTGGTATTGTGATACCGAACTCCCATCCAGTTCCGAACGTCCGGTTTGCTTTCCATTTCCTTCAGCTGCTTTTTCTTCTTTTCCAGTTCCTTTGCCTTTTCTTCGTTCCATTGGTGCGTCATTTGCTTTCACTCCGTTTCGGTTTTCTTGCTATTATAGTACAAATCTTTATTATAGAATAGTAAAAAAATATACTTGTGCTATACTATTCCAAAGGGAACGCAAAAAGAGAGATGACTATGGATTTTGCCTATATCAAACGCATCCACGACCTGCGGATCGACCACGATTTGACCCAACGGGAGGTCGCGAATCTGCTGGGGACGTCGCAGACCATGTACGCCCGGTACGAGCGGGGCGCAAACGAGCTGCCCATCCACCATCTGCTGGCGCTCTGCGAATTTTATCGCGTCAGCGCCGACTACCTCCTCGGTCGGACCGACGACCCGAAAAGCAAGTGAAACCGCGTTCTTTGGGAATGCGGTTTTTTGCGGTCGCCGGAGGGAATGCGGCGGGAGCCTTCATTTCGTATTATAGCAGAGTTCTTTCAAAAGTCAATAGTAAATATCTTTACTAAGCCATTGTTTACATTTTTTTCACAATTGGGAACGTCAAAAGAGCAAAAAGAGACCCCCGGAGCGGTGCCGGGGGGTGAGATGTTTGGAAAAGACGACGGGATGCGAAGAACAGTCGCTCTTTTAGGGGTCTTGACATTGCCGGTTGAAAGCGGGAAAACCGTGAGACAGAAGTCCGTCACGGTTTTTCGTTCGGGCGCGACGCTTACGCAATTCCGACCGCGTCGGCGAGCAGTTCGCCGATCGGGCGGCGGATGCAGAGCGTCGCACGGTCGTCCCAGGCGGTCTCGTCGTAGTTGACGAGGAGCAGCCGTTCCCCGGCGAAGTATTGCAGCAATCCGGCGGCGGGGTAGACCCGCAGCGACGTCCCCGCGACCAGCAGCGTGTCCGCCCGGGCGATCGCGTTGACCGCACCGCGCACCGTGTCGTCGTCGAGCGGCTCCTCGTACAGCACGACGTCCGGCTTGATGATCCCGCCGCACGGGCAGCGCGGCACGTCGGACGACGGGTCGGCGACCGCTTCCACCCCGTACCGCCTGCCGCAGCGCATACAGCGGTTCCGCTCGACCGAGCCGTGCAGCTCGTAGACCCGTTTGCTGCCCGCCGCCTGGTGCAGGCCGTCGATGTTCTGGGTCACGACCGCGTCCAGACGACCCTCCCGTTCCAGCTTCGCGAGCGCGAGGTG
The DNA here is from genome assembly GCA_947627335.1 of uncultured Clostridia bacterium. GTDB lineage: Bacteria > Bacillota > Clostridia > Oscillospirales > CAG-382 > Coliplasma. The sequence goes on from CANQVQ010000055.1 coordinate 4,974, forward strand.
GGCAGGGTTGGGCTTTGCGCGGTAGAACGCGAAGAACTCCGCCGGATACGCGTCGAAAAAGGACCGGCTGAGAATGGTTTCGGGCGGAATACGGCTTTCCCGGCGGTAAAGACCGTCGGCGGACCGAAAATCCGGGATGCCGCTTTCGGTGGAAACGCCGGCTCCGCCGAAGAAAACGGTATGGGTCGCGTGTGAGAGGGCGTCGCGCAGGGCGTCGGACGCGATTTTGCGGTCGGTGATCGGTTTCATGAGGGAGCCGCCTTTCTTTTTTCGCACACTTTTTTTGAGTATAGCATATTTTGAACGGAATTGCAATAAGCTGTTCTCGAAAGGAACGGTGTTTTTTTGTGAAACGGTTCATCTGTTGTTTGCTGCTTGCCGCGTTCGCCCTGTCCGCCTGCGCCTGCGGGACGGATCCGGTCGGGACGTCCGGCTCCTCCGCCGCGCTTTCCCCCGCGCTCGACCTGCTGCGCGGGCAGACGTCGCTCGTGCTCTGCACGCCGCGGTATTCCGATTTAGCGTTCAGCCGCACGGATTTCTGCGACCTGACCGGGGAGGGGACCGAGTACATCGTCGTCAATTCGCTTCCGACCGCGGAAAGCGGACTGCTTCTGCTCAACGGTTCGGCGGTCCTCGCCGGGCAGACCATCCCGGCGTCCTCCCTCGATTACCTGAAATTCCTCCCGGCGTCGGGCGGGGAGGATGCCCCCGCGGAAGCGACCTTCACCTTCACCGCCAAAGCGGACGGCTGGGAAAACCGCGAACTGACCTGCACGGTCGCCCTGCTCGACGGCGAAAACTTCCCGCCTGCGGCGGAGGACGCGTCGGCGGAAACCTACGAATCCGTCGCCTGCTACACCTCGCTGACCGCACCCGACCCGAACGGCGACGGCGTGACCTACCGCGTGACGGTCTACCCCCGCCACGGCACGCTGACGCTCGACGGCGCGTCCGTCGTCTACACCCCGAACGAGGGCTTCACCGGAAAGGACGACTTTTCCTACGTCGCGTCCGACCGCTACGGCGCGTCCGCCCCGGAAAAGACGGTCACGTTCTCGGTCGAAAAGAACAAAACCGGGCTGCACTTCGCCGACATGACCGGCTCCCCGGCGCACAATGCGGCGATCCGGCTCTGCGCGGACGAGGTGATGACCTACCGCACCGGCGCGGACGGCTACCTGTTCGAGCCGGAAAAACCGGTCAGCAAGATCGACTGCCTCGTCATGATGCTCTGCGCGTGCGGGCAGGCGGACGGCGTCACGGCGGCGACCGACTGCGAAGCGGCTGACGACGACGCGCTCACGGCGGGCAAGCGCGGCTTCCTGCGGAAGGGCATCGAACTGGGGGCGGTGCACCTCGAGGACGGTCTGTTTCGCCCGGACGAACCGGTCACGGCGGCGGACGCCGCGTTCATGGCGACGGCGCTGCTGGACGTCCCGGCGCTTTCCGCCAAGCAGACCTTCTCGGACCTGGATTCCACCCCGGCGTGGGCTTGCGCGGCACTGGTGTCCGCCGATTCCTCCGGCATCCTGTCCGCCCGCGACGGTCTGCTGGACGCGGACGGCGAGCTGACCCGCGAGGACGTGGCGCTGCTGCTGGAGAATATGCGGAACTACCGGGAAAAGCATTGAATTTCACGAACGGGAGGGCGAAAGTCCTCCCATTTTTTATTAAACCCCTTGCAAAACGAAAAAAACCGTGCTATAATCCCCATATAATATAAGGAAGAAAAAAGGGGAAACCGCCATGTCCGTCAACGAATCCATGCGAAAACTCGGAGAGGTCCGTTCCGTGATCCGCGAGACTTTTGAATACGGCAACCGCCGTGCCGCGGAGATCGGCAGGGAAAACGTCTTCGATTTCAGCCTCGGCAACCCGAGCGTGCCCGCCCCGGCGGAGGTCGGAAACGCCCTGCGCGCCCTGCTGGACGGCGACCCGGTCGCCCTGCACGGCTACACGTCCGCCCAAGGCGCGGAAGCGGCGCGGAGCGCCATCGCCGACGACCTGAACCGTCGCTTCGGCGAGGGGATCGGGATCGGCAAGGACGACCTGTACCTGACCTGCGGTGCGGCGGCGTCGCTGACCGTTTCCCTGCACGCACTGGTCGAACCGGGCGACGAGGTGGTCGTCGTCGCGCCGTTTTTCCCGGAGTACCGGGTCTTTGCGGAGCAGGCGGGTGCGGTCGTTCGGGTGGTTCCCGCCGAAAAAACTTCTTTTCAGATCGATTTTCCCGCCCTGCGTGCGATTTTGAACCCCAAGACCAAGGCGATCATCGTCAATTCCCCGAATAACCCGACCGGCGCCCTGCTGACGCCGCACACCCTGCACACCCTCTGCGACCTGCTGCGCGAACGTTCCGCGCAGTACGGACGCCCGATCTACCTGCTTTCGGACGAGCCGTACCGCGAACTGATCTACGACCCGGACGCGGAAGTCCCGTACCTGACGTCGCTCTACGACCACACGCTGGTCTGCTACTCCTACAGCAAATCGCTCTCCCTGCCCGGCGAACGGATCGGCTATATCGCCGTCTGCAATCGGATGCCGGAGCGGGACGCGGTCTACGCCGCCGTGTGCGGTGCGGGTCGTGCGCTCGGGTACGTCTGTGCGCCGAGCATGATGCAGGCGATGCTGCCGCGTGTGCTGGGGATTTCCGGGGATCTGGAAGCCTACCGTCGGAACCGGGACCTGCTGTACGGGTCGCTGGTCGAAATGGGCTTCCGCTGCGTCCGCCCGGACGGCGCGTTCTACCTGTTCGTCGAGTCGCCGGAGCCGGATGCGAACGCGTTTTGCGACCGTGCGCGGGAATACGAACTGCTGCTGGTCCCGTCCGACAGCTTCGGCTGCGAAGGGTACGTTCGGGTGTCCTACTGCGTCCCCGCCGACCAGATTCGCCGCTCCCTTCCGGCGTTCCGCCGTCTTGCGGCGTCTTATTGGGGTGAAAACACCGAAAAATGACGGATTTTGCGTAGGAACTCGCCTTGCAGAAATTTCCGAAAATTTTTGCAAAAAAATCGCGTTACCCCCTTTACAAAACGATTTTTTTGTGTTAAAATAAGTTTACAAAAAAGAAACCAATTTCAAAAGGAGAAAAACACGTTATGAAAAAGACACTTGCACTCGCACTCGTGCTTGTCATGGTCATTTCCAGCGTATGCGTCATTTTCGCGTCTGCGGAATTGCCCGAAGCCGAGAGTCCCTTCTACGTTGTCGCGTTTGACGACGGGTCGAAGGAAGGCGCCGGTGCCATCTTCACGGAAGAAGATACGGCCGGTGCTTGGTGGATCCATGTCGCGCTCAAGCCGGTCGAAGGCGCTGCGGATACCTATGAGGTCGTTGAGATCTCGGACGGCATCGAAGGCGGCGGCGCGGTTGCGCTCGACATTCCGGAAGGCGGTTTCGTTTACGGTGTGAACACCGGCAACAACTATCCGGCTCTTCTGGAAAAGGATCCGTCGAAGACGGAATACAAAGACAAACCCAACTACACCAGCACAGCCTGCAATGATATGATCGCGCAGGCTCGGAAGTGGGCAGTCGGCGATCAGATCACGATCAAAGGCGTTGACATCGCCAACAAGGTCGTTCCGACTTCCACGCCCGACAAGGAGTGGTACGAGGACGGCTATGTCTGCACCGCGACCTATGCCAAGTACGATCCGAACGCCGCTACTACCGATGGATCCTCTGAGGAACCCTCTGAGGAAACCTCCGGAGAGCCTTCCGAGGAAACCTCTCCTGCGGAACCCGTCGAAGTGACGGAAGAGATCGCCGTCGACGGTAAGCTGGATGATACCGGCTGGGTCAAGGCGGAGTGGAAGACCGTCAACACCGAGACCGGTACGCAGCAGGTGCAGCCCAAAGAGGATGCTGACAAAGTTGCTATCGGCGACCTCGAATATCAGTTCGCGGTCCGTACCAATGACGAGAACGTCTATGTCGCCGTGAAGGTCAATGCGCTGCCGCACAACTGCAGCGTTGCCGACACGATGGACGCGAAGGTTTCTTCGGGCACGCATCTCCGCATCTATGTCACGCCCGACGAGGATATTGCGGCTTACGGTAAGGACGGCGCGATGGCTGTTCTCGATACCCTGCTCGACATCCTTGTTGAGAACGACGGCACTCTGGGCGTCTACAAGTCCAAAGAGCTGACGGAAGAAGTCGAAGCGGTCCTGACCACGACGGAAACCGACAGCGTTTACGAGTTCTCCTTCAAGAAGTCCCTGTTCAACATTGGCGAATCCTTCCGTATGGCGACCTCCTATTCCGACAACCACTTTGGCACGGAAGGCAACGGTTACAATGTTCTGAACGATCACAAGTACGATGTTGCCAGCGAAGGCGGCGTCGATACGCCGTGGGCTACCAACGCGCACTACACGACTTACAAAGTCGCTGAACTTGCTCTCGGCACCTACACCGAAGAGCCCGCTCCCGAGCAGCCGGGTGAAGAGCAGCCGGGTGAAGAAAAGCCGGATCCCGCGAAGGAACTTGAGGAAGAACTCAAGGCGAACGTCACCGCTGTCGAAGATGCGGACTTCACGGTCGATCTTGCCTCCACGCTCGACAAGAACGAAGACGGCAAGCTGGTCTACACGGTCACCCTGAAGGTCAAGCCCCTCAAGGATGAGGTCAAGATGCAGAGCTTCCTCGGGAAACTGCATTTCGATTCGAAGACTCTGAAGCTGATGAACGGCAAAGTCGAGGACGAAGAGGGCGATATGACCCTGGACATCGTCGAGAAGAAGCCGACCAGCACTTGGCAGAACCTCTCCTCTCTGGTCACCGGTGAGGAAACCAGCGAAGTCGATCTTCAGTTCAACACCACGAATGCGAAGCATTTCATCACGGCCGATGCTACGCTTGAACTCACGTTCACGTTCGAGGTCCTGACGGATGCGACCTGCGCAGGTGTGTACGTCGACAGCGAAAGCATGGAATCGATGTATATCCCGCCGGCAACCGCGGACTTTATCCCGAGCGATAAGGATACGGTCTACTACAAGGGCCAGGGCGCTTACACGCTTGCTTCTTACGTGGAGCCGGCGCCGGTGGAACCGGATGAATCCTCTTCCGAACCGTCCGATGTGGAATCCAGCAGCAGCAGCGCTGCCTCGACCTCGTCCACGCCGTCCAAGCCGGGCGATGCCGGTATCCTGATCTTCGCGGTCCTCGGGATCGTCGCGATCGCGGGTGCTGTCACGGTCATCAAGGTCAGACGGTAATTCGGGTCTGAAACCCAAAGACGAATGAACGGGAAACCGTTCTGAGAGAACAGCCGCAGGGAAATCCCTGCGGCTGTTTTTTGCGCCGAAGCGGCGACGAGCGTTTTGCACCGAAGCGGCGACGGGCGTTTTTGTACCGAAGCGGCGACGGGCGTTTCGTGCCGATCCGGCGACGGGTGCTTTGCGCCGAAGCGGCGACGGGGCGTTTTGTGTGAAACGACGATGGATGCTTTGCGTCGACTCGGCGACGGATTTTTGCGTCGAAGCGGCGACGGGCGTTTTTTTCGTCGAACCGGCGACAGACGGGATCGGGCGAATGCAAAGAAATGTTTCGGCGGGCAGGAAAAACTTCCTGCCCGTTTTTGCGAATGTTTTTCGTCCCACTCGCTATACTTTTAAGCAGAGGACTTTTGAAACGAGAAGGGGGCGAAGGGCATGGCGGATCTTTTGCGGCTTCGCGTGGACGGCACAAAACTGACGGTCGAGCGGCTCCCGTCGGGCGGCGGCGACGCGGAACCGACGGATCGGGACGGCAAACTCGCGTGTGCGGTCGCGTTCGACGAGGGCTGGGACGGGCTGTCGCGGACGCTGCTGCTGCGCAGACGCGGCGAAGCGCCGATGGCGATGCAATTGCGTCCGCTTCGCGGCGGGGACGGTCGGCTTTCCGGCTGTCTGCTTCCGCCGCCGTTCGGCGGGGACGATCGACCGCTCCTGCTTTCGGTGGAGGGTGCGGGCAGGAACGGGAACGGCTTCACCTGCCGCCTGCGCACCAACGACGTCTGCGCCGCACTGCGGTCGAATTTCTGCGGCGAAAATCGGGTGAATTGCTACGAGGGTCCGTTCACGCTGCGAAAGAACGGCGTATACCCGTTCGCGGACACGTTCGTCCCGCAGGATCTGACCGTCGCCGTGCCGGAGATCGACCTGACGGGGGACACGGTCACGCCGGACGCATTGCTTGCGGGCGTGACGGCGCACGACGCGGCGGGAAACCGCATCACCGGGACGGCACGCGGGCTGT
>CANQVQ010000056.1 GCA_947627335.1 uncultured Clostridia bacterium
GAAAGCGCTTTGTACAGCGCGAGATTCGCCCCGCCGAGCATTCCGTCCTTGGAGATGTCCGTGCAGACGACCGTCCGAACGCCGATCTCCTGCATTTGCCCGAGGAAATCCTCCAGCGTCAGCGCCGACTGCTCCAGCCAGCCGCGGATCGCGAGGAACCCGTCCCGCACGTCCGCGCCGACCGCGATCCGTTCGCCGTAGGTTTCGACGGCACGGCGCAGGAAGTCCGCGTCCGTCACGGCGGCGGTGCCGAGAATGACCCGATCCACCCCGCAGGAAAGGTAACGCTCCACCGTTTCCATCCGCCGGATCCCCCCGCCGACCTCGACGGAAAGCCCGGTCTCCCGCACGACGCGCTCGACCAGCGCAAGGTGCGGCGTACTTCCGTCCTTCGCCCCTTCGAGGTCTACCATATGCAGGTGGGTCGCCCCCTGCCGCTCGAATGCCTTCGCCAGTTCGACGGGGCGGTCGCTGTAGACGGTCATCTGCGCGTAGTCCCCGCGCACCAGGCGGACCGCCTTTTGCCCGTATAGATCGATCGCCGGAAGCAGGATCATGCCCACACCTCGCTTTCGCAGAACGCCCGCAGGATGGAAAGCCCGACGTTTCCGCTCTTTTCCGGGTGGAACTGGCAGCCCGTCACGTTTCCTTTCGCGACGGCAGCGGTCAGCGGGATGCCGTATTCGGCGGTCGCGACGACGCTTTCGGCGCAGTCGTCCGCGTAGAAGGAATGCACGAAATAGACGCAGTCCCCCTCGCCGACCTCCCGGAAGAGCGGGTGCCGACGGCGGAAGTGCAGTGCGTTCCAGCCGATGTGCGGAATTTTCAGCGACGGCGGGAGTTTGCCCTCCATCGGCACGACGCGCCCGGACAGCAGTCCAAGCCCGTCGTGTTCGCCGTATTCGCAGCTTCTTTCAAACAGCAGCTGCATCCCGAGGCAGATGCCGAGCAGGGGTTTCCCCTTCCCCGCCTCCGTGCGCAGCAGTTCGCCCAGCCCCGTTTCCCGCAGCTTCGCCGCCGCGTCCCCGAACGCGCCCACGCCGGGCAGTATGATCCGCTCCGCGGAACGGATCACGTCGGGATCGGACGTGACGGACGCCTCCGCGCCGACCGCACGCAGGGAGGAACGCAGGGAGAACAGGTTCCCCACCCCGTAATCCACGACGGCGATCATGCGAGAACGCCCTTCGTCGAGGGGACCTCCCCGGCGCGGGACGCGTCCACCGCGACCGCTTCGCGCAGGGAACGGGCGAGCGCCTTGAACGCTCCTTCGATGATGTGGTGGGAATTCGCCCCGGAAAGCTGCCGCAAATGCAGCGTCAGCGCCGCATTCTGCGCGAACGCCTGAAAGAATTCGGCGCACAGCTCCGTGTCGAACGTCCCGACCTTCTGCGTCGGAATGTCCAGCGACAGGAAACACCCGCCCCGACCGGAAAGATCGACGGCGGCAAGCAGCAGGGCTTCGTCCATCGGAAGCGCGATGCTTCCGTAGCGGTTCACGCCCCGCTTCTCCCCGAGCGCCTGCGCGAACGCCTTGCCCAAGCAGATGCCGACATCCTCGACGGTATGGTGGTCGTCCACCCGCGTGTCCCCCTTGCAGGAAACGGTCAGGTCGAATCCGCCGTGCCGTGCGAACAGGGTCAGCATATGGTCGAGGAATCCGACGCCGGTCGCGACCGTGCTCTCCCCCGTTCCGTCCAGGCAGAGGGTCAGGGAAATGTCCGTTTCGTTTGTGTTCCTTTCGATGCGTGCGCTTCTCATAGGGACGCCTCCTTACAGATACTTTCTACGGCGCAGAGCAGCCGCTCCATTTGCGAGCGCGTGCCGACCGTGATGCGGTTGAACGCGCAGACGCGCTCGGCGGAAAAATGCCGCACGAGAATGCCCCGTTTTTTGAGCTTTCGGTAGAGTTCCTCCCCGCCGACGCGGTCGGAGGACGCGAAAACGAAGTTCGCTTTCGACGGCAGGACGGTGAAACCGAGCGACCGCAGCCTGTCCGCCGTCCATTCGCGATTCTCCGCGACGGTGCGGCAGTTTTGCGCGAACAGGTCGGTTTCCCGCAGCGAGGCGACGCCCGCCGCCGCCGTCATGCGGTTGACGTTGTACGGGTGGAAGGAGCAGCGGACCGCCTGCAGATCGGCGATAAGCGCCTCGCTCCCGACGGCGAACCCCAGCCGCGCTCCGGCAAGCGAACGGGACTTCGAGAAGGTCTGCACGACGAGCAAGTTTTCATACCGATCCACCAGCGGCAGAACGCTCTCCCCGCCGAAATCCACATACGCCTCGTCCACCAGCACGACCGACGACGGGTCGGCGCACAGGATCCGCTCGATCTGCTCCGTCGCAAGCGGAATGCCGGTCGGGGCGTTCGGATTGGCGAGAACGACCGTGCGCCGTTTGCCGAGATACGGTTCCGGGTCGACCGTGAAGTCTTCCCGCAGGGGGACGCAGGTGTACGGGATGTGATACAGCCCCGCAAGGACCGTGTAAAACCCGTAGGTGACGTCCGGGAACAGCAGCGGACGCGTTTCGTCCGCGAACGCCTGAAACGCGAACCCCAGCACCTCGTCCGAGCCGTTGCCGAACAACACCTGCGACGGGCGCACCCCGGCGTAAGCGGCGAGCGCTTCGGTCAATCTGCGGTTTTCCGGGTCGGAATAGAGCTGCAGCCGACCGGCTTCCGCTTCGACCGCTCGCACGACGGACGGCGGAGGCGGGAACGGGGATTCGTTGGTATTTAACTTGAGGTACTGCCGGTCCTGCGGCTGTTCGCCGGGGACGTAGGGGGTCAGACCGCGGATCCTGCCGCAGGAAAAACTGCTCATGCGCTACTTCCCCTTCCGAAACCGCGATTCCGCACTGCGTGCGTGGGCTTCAAGCCCTTCCTGCCGTGCGAACCGGGCGATCTTGTCCGCGACCGCTTCCAGCGCGTCGGCGGTATAGTAGGTAAACTGCATTTTCTTGACGAAGTCGTCGACCGAAAGCGGCGAGGAGAACCGCGCCGTCCCGCCGGTCGGCAGCGTGTGGTTGGGTCCGGCAAAGTAGTCGCCCAGCGCTTCGGGGCAGTTTTTCCCCAGAAACACTGAACCGGCGTTGCGTATCTGCGGAAGGTACGCGAACGGGTCGTCCACGCAGAGTTCGAGATGCTCCGGTGCGATGCGGTTCGCGACGGCGACGGCGTCCGCAAGGTCGGACGCGAGGATGATCTTCCCGTTGCGGTCGATGGACGTGCGGGCGATCTCCGCACGCGGGAGAAGCGGGATCTGCTTTTCCAGTTCGTCCCGTACCCGCTCGGCGAAGGGGCGGTCGGTCGTGACGAGCACGGCGCTCGCCATGCGGTCATGCTCCGCCTGCGAGAGCAGGTCGGCGGCGACGACGGCGGGGTCGCAGGTCGCGTCCGCGAGGACGAGGATCTCGCTCGGTCCGGCGATCATATCGATGGACACCCGACCGAACACCTGCCGCTTCGCTTCCGCGACGTAGGCGTTGCCGGGACCGACGATCTTATCGACGCAGGGGACCGTTTCCGTCCCGAACGCCAACGCGGCGATCGCCTGCGCACCGCCGACCTTGAACACCCGATCCACCCCGGCGATCTTCGCCGCCGCGAGGATGACCGGGGACACCTTGCCGTCCGGTCCCGGCGGGGTCGTGATCACCAGCGTCGGGCAGCCTGCCAGCTTCGCCGGGATACTGTCCATCAGCACCGTAGACGGGTATGCGGCGGTCCCGCCCGGCACATAAAGCCCGACCCGTTCGATCGGGAGGACCTTCTGCCCGGTCACCACGCCGTCCCGTTCGGTCTGCACGAACCCCGACCGCACCTGCGACGCGTGGAAGGTGCGGATATTCTCCGCCGCTTCCCGCAAAACGTCCAGAAATGCCGGCTCGACGGCGGCAAGCGCCTCGTCAAACTCCTTTTCCGTCACCTCGACGGAGGTCAGTTCCGCCCTGTCGAATTTTTTCGCGTAGGCGAGCAGCGCACGGTCGCCGTTGACGCGGACGTCGTCGAGGATGGCGGAAACCGTTTCCCGCAGGTCGCCCGGTGCGCCGACCTCCCGGGAAAAGATCTCCTCGTCGGGGACTTCCCCGCAAGCGTAAATTCTAATCATTTGCTTCGACCGTTCCTTCCAATTTCCGCACGAGCGGGACGAGCGCATCCGCCTTAAAGCGCCAGCTCGCCTGATTCGCGATCAGCCGGGCGCTGATGGGCAGGATGGTTTCGACGACCGTCAGACGGTTCTCCCGCAGGGTCGTCCCGGTTTCGACGATGTCCACGATGACGTCGGACAGCCCGAGCAGCGGGGCGAGCTCGATGGAGCCGTTGAGCGGGATGACGTCGATGTCCCGCCCCTGTTCTGCGTAGTAGCGACGTGCGATGTTCGCGAATTTCGTCGCGACCTTCAGCGTCCGTTCGCCGCTGTCCCGGAATCCCTCCGGCGCGGCGACCGCCATGCGGCACCTGCCCAGCCCCAGGTCCAGCAGTTCATACACGTCCGGTCCGTGCTCGAGCAGAATATCCTTCCCCGCCACGCCGACGTCCGCCGCACCCCGTTCGACGTAGACCGGCACGTCCGACGGCTTGACCCAGAAGTAGCAGACCTGCTTTTCCGAGTTTTCAAAGATCAGTTTGCGGTTGTTTTCGCGAATGGACGGGCATTCGTAGCCCGCCGATTCAAACAAGGCGTACACCTTTTCGCCCAGCCTGCCTTTGGGTAAAGCGATCTTGATCATACCGTCCCCTGCCCTTCCTCCATGCGGATCACCTCGCGGGCCCGCAGCTTCGGCGGGATCCCCCGCTGTGCGCTGACGGTCTTTCCGTGCGCCGTCAGGTCGTTCACCGCGTTCGCGACCGACGCGGGGTCGGTCTTTTCGCCGTACAGCAGCAGCACGTCCACGTCATACGGTTCTTCCTCCCGCGGAAGTTCCTCGAGCAGGTCGAGGTAGAGCGCGAACCCGACGGCGTCCGCCCGTTTGCCCATGCGGCGCATCAGCCGACCGTACTGTCCGCCGGACAGCACCCCCTCGCAAACGCCGTCGAGGAACCCTTTGAAGACGATGCCGTCGTAGTAGTTCATATCGTTGACGAGCGAGAAATCGAATCGGATACGGTCCGACTGCGGGAACGCGTCGAGCAGATCCGAAAGCGTGCGCAGGCAGTCCAGCGCTTCCTTTGCGCCGTCGCCGCAGAGCGTTTCCAGTTCCGCAAGCACCTTCCTGCGTTCCCCGCTCACGCCGACGAACCCGCACAGTTTTTCCGCCTGCTCCGGCGGGATCCCCTCCCGCGCACAGGCGCGACGCAGGTCGTGGGCGTTCTTTCCGGCGACGTATCCCGCCGCTTCCCGACGGAACGCCTCGCTCCCGCCGCAGCCGTCGAGCAGGGCGTGCAGAACGCCGAGGTGCGAGATCTCCAGCACATACGACGGCGAGATCGCCTCCAGGCTTTTCGCCGCGAGCAGGACCGCCTCGAACAGGTCGTACAGGTCCAGTGCGCCGACGCATTCCAGCCCGGTCTGCAGGATCTCCTTGTACTGCCGCGTACCGCCGGAAACGCGGTAGACGTTTTCGTTATAGCAGACCTTCTGCTTGCAGCCGCAGTCCGTGCCGTCCTCGTCGCGCAGGGAGCGGACGATGGAAAGGGTCACATCCGGCTTGAGCGCCAGCAGCCGTCCGTCCGTGTCCGAAAACGCGATGATGCGGTCGCTGACCAGAAACTCCTTGTTGCGGGCATAGAAATCGTAGGATTCAAACTTGCCCATCCTGAACGGGCGATAGCCGTACGCCGTGTACAGCTCCCGCAGAGCGAACACCGCCTTTTCTTCCCGTTTGAGCAACCGCTCGTTCATGTCCGTGAACCTTTCCTTTCCTTTGTACGCCCCGCTCAGTCCGCCTGCACGTCCGAGCGGTCCAGCGCGAGCTGGTAGCCGCCGTTGCCGTAGGCGAGGCACTTGTTGACCCGACTGATGGTCGCCGTACTGACCCCGGTTTCCTCGCAAATGGCGTGGTAACTCACGCCGTCGCGCAGAAGGCGGGCGATCTTCAATCGCTGCGCAATATCGATGATCTCCTTGATGGTGCAGGCGTCCTCAAAGAACGCATAGCATTCCTCCACGTTGTTCAGAGAGAGGATCGCCCTGAAAAGCGCGTCCGTTTCCTCGGTATGCCAATTTTTCACGGGTTTGAACATCCTTTCCGCTTTAACGCTTTAATATAGTAGTTCGCAACTGTTGTATTATAACACGGCAAAACCATTCTGTCAAGGGGGAAAATCAAACTTTTTTCGCGTTTTCAGCGGCGGATCGGCAGCCAGTCCAGCGCACGCTGGATCCACTTGTCCCAGAACACCCAGTTGTGCGTCCCTTCGCCTTCCTCGTAGGTCACGTCAAGTCCCTTTCCGCGCAGCACGTCGACGGCGTGTAGGTTGTCGCCGTGCAGGAAGTCCTCCGTCCCGCAGCAGGCGAACAGGAGCGGTTTATCCTTCGCCTTTGCGGCCCGGTCGGCGGCGACGAACAGGTCGTCCTCGCTCTGCGCGAGAGAAGCGGGGGATTCGTAGATGGCGTTCCAGAAACGGGCGTTGCCGGGCATCTGACGACCGACGAACGCGGAAATGTCCAGCACGCCGGACAGCGACGCCGCCGCACAGAACCGCTCCGGGCGTCTCAGCGCCAGCTTGAACGCCCCGTAGCCGCCCATCGAAAGCCCGGCGGCAAACGTATCCTCCCGACGCGGAGAGATGCGCGGGAAGAAGCAGCGGCAGAGGTTCGGCAGTTCCTCGGACAGGAAGGTCCAGTAACGTCTGCCCATCTGCATATCGCTGTAGAAGCTCTGTTCGCCGAACGGCATGACGACGGCGATTCCCCGCTCGGACACATACCGTTCGATCGACGTGCGGCGCATCCAGATGGTCTGGTCGTCGGAAAGCCCGTGCAGCAGGTAGAGCACCGGGTAGGTATCTCCCCCGCCGACGCTGTTCATGCCGATCTGGTTGGTCGCCGTTTCCGGGAGAAGCGCTTCAAAGGTGACGCAGTGTCCGAGGACGTTGGAAAAGCAATGGACTGTCAGGTGTGCCATGATGAAAAGTTCCTTTCTTATAAAACGGTTATGAATTTTCGGTTTCGCGAAGGGCGCGTAAGCGCCGCTTGAGCGGTTCGGGGATGCGGCGGCTTTCCAGCGCTTTTCGGATCGCTTTGCGGCGGACGGACGGCGGGAGCAGGTTGGGTTCGGTGAAATACGGCAAGGTTTCGCGCTCCTGCTTGGCGAGGGCGGTGGCGAAGAACCACGCGGTCATGGTTTCGACGTAGTATTCCCCGGTCGGCAGAGCGGCCGCAAGCGCAAGCAGTTCCGGGTCGAACCGCTCGTCGAGGAAGTACCGCTGCAGCATTCCGACGCCGTAGCGCACGGTATAGGGACGGTCGGACGTCAGCCAGACGCGGATATGCGCGAGCAGGTCGTCCGGGCGCTTCGCGAGGGCTTTCGGGTTGACCGTGTCGCAGACCGCCCAGTTGTCGATATACGGCAGGAACCGTTCGAGCGCTTCCATCGCTTCTTCCGGCTCGCGGATCCGTTCGAGCAGGAACCCGTGCAGGAGATTCTCCTCGTAGCACCCGTGCGGCAGGACCCGCAGGAACGCCTCCCCCATCGCCTTCCCGGAAAGTTCCCGGGCGAGCTTGCGCAGGACGGGGATCCGCACGCCCCGCACGCTCTCCGGCGGGACCGTCGGAAGCAGGGCGCTCTGGAACGCCCGGTAGTCCGCGTCCCGCAGGGATTCGATCTTCCCGCGGACGCGGTCCGCCTGGATGCGGTCGAGAATGGTCTCGTCCGCCGGGCAGAAGCGGAAAAGCGGGATCTCCTCCGGGGTGATCCAGCGCAGGTCGTTGTGTTCGAGTTTCTTCGGCACACCGGACGCGATACGGGCGTCAAACAGCGTCAGCCGGACGGTCAGGTCCGGGTAGACGTGAACGACCTCCATATAGACGTTCAGCGGTTCGACCGTGATGTCGAGTTCCTCGCGGCACTCGCGCACGAGCGCCTGTTCCTTGGTTTCGCCCGGTTCGACCTTCCCGCCGACAAACTCCCAAAGCAGTCCCCGCGCCTTATGCGCCGGACGCTGGCAGATCAGGAAGCGCTCTCCGTCCCGGAGCAGCGCCGCAACGACTTCCGTCATTCGTTTTTCCTCCCTTTTTTCGCAAAATTCGCATTTTTCCGACAAAAAACTGTTGACAAGTCAAGGTGCTTTTGGTAAAGTATAGGAAAAGGCAATCCCCCCAAAACAAAGCAGTAAAGGAGGACCTGTCCATGGCGAGCAAACTCGAAAAACCGCCGCAGAAAGCGGTCGATCCCGTCGAGGAATTTCTCAGTCAACTTCCCTATCCGATGCTCGGACTTGACGAGAAGCGCAGACTGACCTCCCGCAACTTCAGCGATACCGTCAATATCCACACGCCCCGCAAGCAGGCTTCCATCGACCCACTGCTTTCGAGCGCGGACCGAAAGAGGCTGGATTCGCTCGCAGACGGCGAAGAGACCGTCGTCGAACTGCGGGGCGAAAGCACCCGTTCCGCCATCGTCGCCCGTCGGCGGGACGGCTATCTCGTCGCCCTGCGGGACCTGACCGCGACGCTCGCGTCCAAACTCGCCCGAAGGGGCTGCGAGCCTCCGCCGTTCTTCCGTCTGACCGTCGGGCAGATCGACCGGATGCGCACGCAGAAGGACCTCTCCGACGAGGACCTGCGCACGCTTCGCAGGAATATCAAGCGAATGGTCCGCTGCAACCTCGAGCTGGGAATGTACCTCCGCTTCACCGAGGACCTCGCCGAGAAAACGCCTCTCTGCGACGCGACCGCGCAGCTTCAGCGGTTGCTCGCGACGGCGCTCAGGATGCTCAATCCCAACGGTTTCCGCCCGTCCGTGAAGCTCCACGACGCGCCGCAGTACGTCCGCGCCGCATCGGACGAGCTTTGCTACGCGGCGGCGACCCTGCTTTCCGTCGCCGCAGAGCACACCCGTTCCCGGGAATTCTTTCAGGTCCGAAGCGACATTTTCGACGACGAATACATCTTTTCCGTCTGCTTTGAGCCGGCGTTCGGCGAAGAACTCCGCGGCCTGGTGCTTTCCGGGGACTACGAATCCGGGTTGGAGACCGTCTGCGGCGGACTGTTCTTCGACCTGCTCGTGCTGAAAAAGCTCGCCGAATGTAACGGCTGGCGCTTCGCCGTCGGTCGGGACGGGGAATCCGAGGACGTGCTTCGCATGATGCTGTTGTTCCCCTGCACCCGCTCCGACGCATTGCGGCTGGAAGAACCGTCGGACTGCGAACCGCTGCTGCGCCTCCTGCTCCTGCCGGTCCTTCTCCCGGATTGAACGGGAACCGTTCTATTATACCGCGTACAAACCCGTTTGTCAATCAAAAAATCCCGCTTTTGAAGGTTCAACGCAGGGATATACGGAAACAAGTAAATTTAAGTTGACGACCCTCAAGCGGAACAACAGAAGAACGACCATATAAGAGTAATACTGCTCACGCATGGTCGTTTTCTTTAATAATCTCATATTCATTTAAGCCCTGAAAATACGCTCAACATTTATATTCATCGATTGATTACCCGAGCGGTTTCTAAAATGTCTAAAACTACTTCTTGAAAGATGGCAAACTTAGACCATCATGAATTACTTTTTCAATTTTTTCACAATTCAAACATACTTGCGGCTCTGTGCTGATATGAATAAAATATTCGACCGCCCCAGCATTCCCTCTAACGGGACTATACGTTAAATTGACAGGATAAAGCCCTATTTCAATACAGTAATCAACAATGTCCTCAAGAACTTGATAATGGATTTCGTATTGATTTATGTCACCATTTCTCCTTATATTCATCTGTTCTGTTTCGTAAATGGGTTTGATCAAAGCAACAATTTCTCCACCGCTATCCAGTATTGAAGCTGCGATAAGGATTCCCTTTTTTATGGACAAGTATGATAAATCCAAAGTTATCAAATCCGGCTTTTCGTTTAGTGCAAGTAATTGTTTATCGGAAATATTCGTTTTCTCCAGGTTAATCACTTTGTCTGAATTAATAAGCTTTTGAGAGAGTTGACCAAATCCGGCGTCAACAGCATAGACCAATCGAGCGCCAAAGGAGAGTAAGCAATCTGTAAAGCCTCCAGTCGAAGCTCCGCAATCTAATGCAACCCTTCCCGAAACTTCAACACCGAATGTAATTAAAGCGTGCTCAAGCTTTATTCCGCCTTTGGAAACATATTTTCTTTTATAATACTCCTTGATTCTAATGCTTGCATCAGGCATAACCATCTCAGCATAGCTATGTGCAGGTATATTATCAACCAAAATCTTTCCTTCCATTAGCCAAGGTATGACTTCTTCTTTTGTTTCAAACCACTCTTCCTGAATAAGTTTATCCAATAGTTTTATCTTCTTCATTATAATCCCCATTCTGCCGCTAAAGCGTCAGCACAAATAGGCATGAAAGAGTGCTGTCAGCGGCAATTTCGTAATTGTTTTCGAGGGAAAGGCAAACTACAACGCACGGTAGGAGGATTCGTAGAGATACTTCTTGCCCCAAACAGTATAATATCTTGTCAAGCACAAATCGGTGTTGCCTTTGAGCATATACGCTATCTGCACGATTGGGGCTTTTGAATTCGTTCTCAATATGTCTGTGTTCGGTTATTCAAATAGACATTGGCGTGTCTAAAAGGGTTGACTGTGGCGTTCGCAAAATCCCATTCAAAGGGCTATCTATGGTGACAGCCCTTTGAAAATCCTTGTAAACTTTTCGATTTAGGATCTGATCAGAACGTTATTCTTGCAGCAGCTCCATGGCGATCTGCCCGAGCAGGACCGGGTTCGCCTTGCCCTGGGATTTCGCCATCGCACGTCCGATCAGGGCGGACGCCGCCTTGGTCTTGCCCGCACGGTAGTCCGCGACCAGCTTCGGCGATTCTTCGAGC
>CANQVQ010000057.1 GCA_947627335.1 uncultured Clostridia bacterium
TCCGAATGTCCGAGCAGCCCGGTCGGGTGCGGGATCTCCACCCCGCCGAGGATCAGTTTCCGACCCTCGACCAGCCGATGCACGTCATACCCCTGTCCGATGCGGTTCATTTGGCTTTCTTCCCCTCCCGATAGGCTTCGACCGCCAGCAGTGCGCGGGCGAGCAGCAGGTCGCCGCGTGTGGTCAGCTTCATGTTCTGCGTTTCCGTGCGGACGTAGGACACCCGCACGTCCGCCGCTTCGAGCAGCGCCGTTTCGTCCGTGAAACGACCGCCCTTCTTCAGCGCGAGGGCGTAGGCGACCTCATAGAAGTCCCGCCGAAAGACCTGCGGCGTCTGCAGGGCGAGCAGGTATTCGCGGGAGGGCGTAAAGACCGTGTGATGCGCTTCGTCGACGTACTTGACCGTGTCCGTCACGGGCGCGCAGGCGCTCGCGGCGCCGGTCTTGCGCGCTTCGGCGATCACGGCGGAGATCAGCTCCGGCGTGACGAACGGGCGTGCGCAGTCGTGCACGCAGAGCAGCTTTGCGCGTGCGTCGCAGGCGTTCACGCCGTTCCAGACGGACTCGGTGCGGGTCTTTCCGCCGCCGCAGAAGCCGACGTGCTGGCGGACGGGGACGCTTTTCGCGATCTTCTCCAGCTTTGCGCGGTTCTCCCCGCAGACCACCACGATCTCCGAGACTTCCGTCCGCCCGAACGCTTCCAGCACCCACGCGAGCAGCGGTCTCCCGCCGAGGGTCAGTTCCGGCTTGGACACCCCGCCCATGCGCGTCCCGCTCCCGGCGGCGACGACGACGGCGGACACCGAAACCCCGTTTTCACCCATCGCTCCGTCCTCCTTTTTCCATGGAAATGACGATCCCCCTTCTGCTAAAGGGTCGCTGAAAAACGACTCGTTTTTCAGACTTCCGCCCGCGCACGCAGCAGGTCGCCCGCCTTCGCGCCCGGCAGGGGCAGATAGAAGGGCATCTGCGGGTGGCGCGTATCCGGGATCGGCTGCATCTCCGCGTCGTAGAGCGCTTCGACCGTGCAGTCCCGACCGGTCGTCCCGGGGGACAGCAGGTTGCAGGCGTCGCCGAGGCAGAGTTTATTGTTCTGGCGGCAGCGGGCAAGCCCGGTCGCCGGGTCGAAGGCTTCCACCCGTGCGAGGAAGGCACGGTCGCGCAGGTAGCGGTTGTCCGACACGAGGTTCGCGTCGGACGACGGCTCGGCATAGTAGTAGCCGGTCCCGTATTCGCGGTGGGAGACGCTTTCCAGCTCCCGCCGTAGTGCGGGGTCGAACGGGCGACCGGCGAGGCAGTCGTCCAGCGCAATGCGGTAGGCGTTGGTCACGACCGCCGCGTAGTAGGCGCTCTTGACGCGTCCTTCGATCTTCAGCGAATCCACGCCCGCTTCGACGAGGTCGGAAAGGTGTTCGACCATGCACAGGTCGCGGGAGGAAAAGACGTAGGTCCCCTCCTCGTCCTGCTCGGCGGTGATCACGTCGAACGGGCGCTTCTCCTCACGCAGATAGTACTTCCACCGACAGGGCTGGGCGCATCCGCCCGCGTTCGCGTCCCGCCCGGTGAAATAATTGGAAAGCAGGCATCGCCCGGAATAGGAGACGCACATCGCCCCGTGGACGAACACTTCCAGCTCCAGATCCCGCGGGACCGCCTTGCGGATGGCGCGGATCTCCGCGAGGGACAGCTCCCGCGCAAGCACGATTCGCCGCACCCCCTGCCGATACCAATGCAGGCAGGCGGCGGAATTGACCGTGCTCTGCTGGGTCGAAAGATGCGCTTCCGCGCCCGGGCAGACCTCCTGCAGCAGGTCGAGCGCACCGGGGTCGGACAGGATATACGCGTCCGGCGGGCAGACTGCCGCCGTTTCCCGCAGCAGGGAGACCAGTTCGCCCAGTTCGCGCTCCCGCAAGGTCGCGTTGAGGGTCAGATAGACCTTTTTCCCACGCGCATGGGCGAACGCAAGCCCCTCCCGCAGGGTCTCGGGCGTGAAATTCCCGCAGGCACGGCGCAGACCGAACTTCCCGAGCGCACAGTAGACCGCGTCCGCCCCGTATTCGACGGCGAAGCGCAGTTTTTCCGGGTCCCCCGCCGGGGACAGCAGTTCCGGTCGCCGCATCACGGCTGTCCCTCCGGGGTCGGTTCGAGCGGTTGGTCCTGGTTTTCCTTTTCGAGTTCGGCGTTCTCCTCGGCGACCCGCTGCTTGTTGCGCTCGTGGGCGCTGACCGTAGCGGCGTAGTAGGTCTTCCCCGCGTTATTGCTGACGAAGAAGAAGGCGTTGATCTCCTTTTCGTTCTCGTCGAGCGGGGGGGACGGGTAGACCGCCGCGAGGAACGCGTCCAGTCCCGCGCTGCATATCGCGCCGGGGGGAAGCCCCTCGAAGCGGTAGGTGTTGTACGGGCTGTCGAAGTCGATATTGAGCTTGGACGCGTCCTGCTCGCGGTCGAGACCGGCGAGCTCGTAGGCGTACTGGATGGTCGCGTCGCTTTCCAGCTTCGGGAAGTCCGACGCGTGGGCGAGCCGGTTGTGGAACACATAGGAGATATACTCGAAGTCCTCCGCCGTCTTTCCCTCCGCCTGCACCATCGAGGCAAGCGTGACGATCTGATCCAGCGAAAGCCCCTGTTCGGCGCAGACTTCCGCGTAGGTGGTCTTCCACGGACTCCAGACCTTATCGTTGAAGTTGTTGAGCAGTTTGTTGATCGCGAGGTATTCCTCGGTGTCGGTATAGAAATCGTAGGTGTCCGGGTAGAGGTACCCTTCCAGGCGGTAGACCCGCTTCTCCGGCCAGCCTTCCTCGTCCAGCAGGCGGACGAATTCGTGCTTATACGGGTAGTTGTTGATCGCCTCGACGAACCCTTCGCGGGTGCCGACGCCGTTGGAGACGAACAGATCGATGATCTCGTCGACCGTGAAGCCCTCCGGGAAGGTCAGGGTGACGGTCTGCCGCTCGGTGCGGGAGACGGTCAGTGCGGCGAGCAGCTGGGCGTAGTTCAGGTTCCTGCCGAGCGTATGCTCGCCCGGGAGGAAGATGATGTCCTCGCCGTCGTCCCGGTAGTGGTCCAGATAGAAGCCGAACGCCCATTCCGATTCGATCAGCCCTTCCCGAAAGAGTTCGTCCGTGACCTGTTCCGCGGTCGCGTTCTCCGGGATGGTCACGGTCACGGTCCCCGTGTCCTCGAAGGAGTCGAGCGCGAACATATCGTTGGCGATCGTCAGGATATGGTAGGACAGGAACGCCGAGACCACGCCGACCAGCACGAGGTAGAGGACCGCCTTGAGCAGGAAGCTGGAATTGGACAGAAAATGCACGAACCCCAAAAAGATCCGCAGCGGGAGCGGTTTTTTCGGCTCCTCCTCGTCGTCCGCGTCGTCGGACGGTTCGTCCGTCGGTTCGCCCGTCGGTTCGTCCGCCGGTTCGTCCGTCGGTTCGCCGTCGGAGAAATGCGAGGACAGGAAGTCCGCGCCGTCCGTCGAAGGGTCCGCCTCCGAGAAATGGGAGGAGACGTCCGGGGACGCCATGCCGTCCCACGGTTCCGAGCCGGGTCCGCCGAGCGCGGACAGCCCGACGGTGCGCTCCATGCCGTCCGCGGACGGGCGGGCGGAAGCGCGGTCGGCGCCGTGCGGCGGTTCGGGCGTCTGCGGTTCCGGCGTCGGCGGTTCCTGCGCAGGCGGTTCGGGCGTCGGCGGTTCCTGCGCGGCTCGGCGCTTCTTTTCGCGGTACACGTCCAGCATTTCCGCCAGTTCATCGGTTTTGGAGAGACGGTCGTCAGCCATGGAAATAAACCTCCAGTTCACGCACCGTTTCCGTTCGGCAGAAGCGTCAGCACGAAGAAAACGGCGCAAAGCAGAAGAAAAGTCGGGGACAGGAACACCCGTGACGCGAACGTCCGGCTTTTCGGCGGAAGGCGATCCTCCGGCGGGTGTTCCGCGTAGTAGAGAAACAGGTGTTCAACGCAGTACAGGAACAGGAACAGGGCGGCGCCGAACAGCAGCACCAGCAGAAACCCGACGAAGAACGCCCCGTTCTTTTGCAGGATAACCCGCAAAAACCGATCCGACGCGAACAGGCTCAGCGCGTTGCTCAGCAGATGCAGCAGCACGGCGGGGACGATCGAGCGCGACACCGCCGTCACCACGCCCAGCAGCAGTCCGGCGAGCAGGTACGCCGGGAACCCGGAAAACGAGAAATGCAGCATCGCGAAGCAGAGCGCGGTCATGAACACCGCGTTCCATTCGCCCATCGGGCGGTATTCCGCGAACAGCACGCCCCGGAACAGCACCTCCTCGCACACGGCGGGGATCACCACGAACGCCAGCAGCACCCCGGCGAGCGACCCCTCGTCCCCGGTATACAGCTGCGCGTAGTATCCGGCGGTATCGGCGGTCGGGATGGCAAAAAACTGGCAGCAGAAGTTCAGCAGCAGGCTCCCGAGCACGAACGTCAGCGCCCCGAACAGCAGCAGCGTCAGGTGACGCGGCGTGACCGGCGAAAACGGGATCGGGGACGCGAGCTTCCGCCCTTTGAGCAGGTAGTACAGCATACACGGCAAAAGCAGCACGAGCAGCTGCACGACGGACACGCCCAGCAGCAGTCCGCCGCCCTCGACCGTTCCGGTCAGCAGCACGCGGGAGAAGTACATCGCGACGAACACGCACAGCGTCAGCAGCGGCGCCGTCAGCACCGGCGGGGGGGCGGTCCGCTTTTTGGCGGTCCGCGATTGCTCTGGCACGGCGACGCGCCTCCTTTCTCTTCCGCTTTTTCTCAGGAACGGACCTGTTCGCGGATCTCCTCCGCCCTGCGGCTGCCGAACAGCACTTCGACCAATCGGAAGCCGAACTCGAACGCGACGCCCATCCCCTCGGCGGTGATGAAAATATCGTCGTGCTCCAGCTTCTTGCCGGTACGGATGCCCTCGGAGATCTCCTTTTCAAATCCGGGGTAGCAGGCGAACCGCCGACCGTCGAGCAGACCCATCTCGCCGAGCACCGAGGGGGCGGCGCAGATGGCGGCGACGTACAGCCCGTTCTCCACGGCGCTGCGGATCAGGCTCTTGACGCGGGAGCTTTCCCGCAGCAGTTCGGTCCCCTTCGCGCCTCCCGGCAGCACGACGCAGCTCATTGCTGCGCGGTCCACCCGCTCGATCGGGCAGTCCGCCTTGACGGTGATCCCGTGGGAGCCGGTCACATACTCCTGCCCGTTGACCGAGACGAGCGCGACCTCCGCGCCTGCTCTCCGCAGCAGGTCCGCCGGCACGAGCGCCTCGACCTCCTCAAATCCGTCCGCCAGAAAAATCGGTACATATGTCATCTTTTCTTTCCGTCCTTTCCTTATTTTGGTATCCCAGCACCCGCTCCGCTTCCCGCAGCAGCTCGCCGTGGATGTCCTCCCGCGTACGCAGAGGTCCCCCCTCCCCTTCCGTACAGCGGACGGTCGTCCAGCCCAGCTTCGCCGACGCATAGAGGGCGGCACGGTAGCTGTCCTCCAGGTGGGTGCGGCTTTTTTCATGAATGTCGCCCGCTCGTCCGGTCTGCTTCGCACGCTCCGCGATAAGTTTCGCCGAAATTTCCGGCGGAACGCACAGGTACAGCACCAGATCCGGTTCCGGCAGTCCGAGTTTGCGGTACTCGAAGTCGAACAGCCACGCGAGGAACGCGTCGTACTGTTCCGGCGGGAGCTTGGACAGTTGATGCACCGCGTTCGCCGTCGTATAGCGGTTCGCGAGCAGGACCTTGCCCGCTTCGTAGTCCTTCCGCCAGTCCAGCATATACGAGCAGTACCGATCGACCGCGTAGAACGCCGACGCCGCATACCCGTTCACGGCGCCCGGGTCCGCCCCGAACGCGCCCGACAAATACAGGTTGACCGCGGCGCACATCGCCGGGTCGTACGTCGGAAAGCTCACCGTCCGGCACGGGATCCCCTGTTCCCGAAACGCCTGCTCCAGCAGCCGCGTCTGCGTTTCCTTGCCCGAGCCGTCCAGCCCGTCGATCGCGATCAGCGTCCCCACGCCTGTCCGCCCCCCTTTTCGGATACTTTATCAAGATATTATAGCACATTCCGCGCCCGATTGCAAGTCTTTCGGGGAAAAAAATACGAGTGGGACGGACGGGGAGTACGTTGGGGGTGCCAGCACCCCCAAGCCCCCCTAGCGCAAAATCGACTGTCGTCGATTTTGGGGGAAGGCATAAGGAAAGGTCATGCCTTCCCGCCGAGAGGGAAACGTTTTGTGCTTGCTCGGTTTTTGCCGTTATTCCCGCAATTCGCCGGCTCCCGCAGAGCGCTCGCTCGCACCCAATTTTCGTAAGGAATAAAAAAGAAAAAATCCTGCGGACACGTTTGTGCCCGCAAGACGTTCGTTTTCCCGCACCAACGCCGTTTTCTGATGCGTACCCGAGCGCCGGGGAACCTTCCCCGCACGGAAATGACGTCAAATCTGCGGACATGAGCCGCCCGCTCCGATCACATCGTGTTCGGAGCAGGGACACATCAAGAGAAAACCGGCGATGGCGGCGTCAGAAGCGGCGCAAGCCGAGCCGTGTTTTCAAACGTGCCGGCAATGCCGGCACGTTCCGAAAGGGGAGCATATGCCATCAAAAGCGGTAAACCGCTTTTGATGTGGAAAACAACAGAGCAAGACAGTGCGTAGCACTGGCGACGCGATTGTGTTTGCCCTCCATAAAAGTTTACCGGTATTCGGCAGGCAAAAACTCCGCCGGGATGACCGTTTGGAGGGTCTTATACAGGGAATCGATCCCGAACGCACCGCCGTAGAGGGTCGTGCGGTGTCCGCGATTGGTCTCATACCAGACGACCCCGTGCTGTGCGGCGAGTTCGGCGGTATAGTCCTTCAGATCGTAGAGTTTGAAGCCCCGGTAGCCGGTATCCAGCTGGGTATCGACCGACTGCCCCTTCACATAGTGCAGGACGAGCGGATTGAACACGGGGTTTTCGACGGTGATCTCCCCGGTCTCGGCGTCCTTACGCACGTCGAACGAGAGCATTCCCTCCAGAACGTTCAGCCCGTTCTGCATCCCGGAGACGAAGTTCCCGAGCGAATAGGTCAGCAGCATCTTCTTCCCGTCGGGGCGGTCCATCCACTGCATCGGCTGGATACAGTGGGAGTGCATCCCGATCACGGCGTCCACGCCGAGGCTGCAGAACAGTTCCGCGTAGCGTTTCTGTTCGGCGTTCGGGGTGTAGCTGTCCTCGTCGCCCCAGTGTGCGGAGACGACGACCACGTCCGCCTGCTGTTTCGCGAGTGCGACCTGCTTACGGACCAGCGATTCGTCGAGATACGGGATATACGTCCCCGAGTTACAGGTGATGCCGTTCGTACTGTACGTATACGCCAGGAAAGCGAACTTCAGTCCCTTGGATTCGACGATCGGGATCGTATCCGTCGCCGCCCGATTCGCATAATAGCCGAGCGGGGTCATGCCGAGCGAGCGGAAGAACCCGTCGGAATGGATCAAAAAGCTGTCGTTCCCGGCGTCGAGCATATGGTTATGCGCCATATTGATGACGTCCACGCCCAGCTCCTTGAGCGTCCGACCGACCGCCTCGGGGGAGTTGAACGTCGGGTAGCCGTAGATCTTCGTCCCGTCGCCGCCGGAGAGCGTTTCCTGGTTGATATAGCAGATGTCCGCCGCCTGCATACGGTCCGCGACGTGCTCGTAGATCGGCAGGAAGTCGTAGTTCGCGTCGTTGGTCGCGACGTAGGTGCATTGCTCCTGGTGCGATTCGGCGTAGCATTCCATCGCGTAGAAGTAGACGGACGGGTGGATCAGGTTGTCCCCGCACGCCAGCAGGCTGACGACCGTATCCTCCTCGGTCGGGAGCGGGATCGCGGAAGTGGGCGGCTGCTCCCCGCCCTGCGTCTCACTGCTCGACTGCGGCGTGGAAGAAACCGGCGCGTCGCCGCTCGTCGGGGCGTCGCCGCTCGTCGGGGCGTCCGAACCCGTCCCTGCACGTTCGCTCGACAGCAATCCGTACGCCAGCACCAACGCCGCCGCGACGACCGTCAGCACTACGACCGCCACGCGGTACCCCCACTTGGTTTTCTGCTTTCCTGCCATACAACACCTCTCCGCTTCCTGCTTTTTCCATAGTATACTCCCCCGCCGCCGCCTTGTCAAGCCGTTCGGCTGTAAAATTGTTGTAAATAGTTCGGGGGGACGGGGAGTACGTTGGGGGTGCCAGCACCCCCAAGCCCCCCTAGCGCAAAATCGACTGTCGTCGATTTTGGGGGAAGGCATAAGGAAAGGTTATGCCTCCCCGCCTTGTGGTTTTTGTTTGGTGCTTGCTCGGTTCTTACCTTCGCGACCCGGTTGTCGCCTGCTCCCGCAGAGCGCTCGCTCGCACCCAATTTTCGTAAGAAATAATACAACGCGAAGCGTTTACAATAAATAATGTTCCGTAGGCGGACATGTGCCGCCGGAGGAACACCTTAAGAGAAAACCGGCGAAGGCGGCGTCAGAAGTGGCGCAAGCCGAGCCGGTTTTCGACGAGGGGGGAGCCTTCGAGGGGGGAACAGAGAGCGAGACAACGCGAAGCGGTGGCGATGCGATTTTGGTCCCCCCTCGAACGAAAGGACTTTTTTCAAAAATCCCCTTGAATGGGGTTCGGGGTGAAACCCCGAATGCGGTACTTATCGTATAGCGCGCAGGCGCGTTCGTCGCAGCGCGCCGTAACGCGCACGCCGTCCGGCGTATATTCCGTATCCAGCACCGTCGCGTCGCGGTACACCGCCGCAGCCGCCGCCGATTCCGCGTGCGGAAAGAACAGGGTCAGCGTTTTCTTCCCGCCGTTGACCGTTTCCTCCAGCCGTCGCAGGAACGCGTCCACCCCGTCCCCGGTCGCCGCCGAAATCTCGATCGCGTTGCCCGGGAACAGCGCCCGTTCCCCGTCCGAAAGCAGGTCGGTCTTATTATACACCTCCAGCAGCGGCTTCTCCGACGCGCCGAGTTCCTCGACCAGACGCATGACCACCGCGTGCTTCCTTCGCCGTTCCTCCGCCGATTCGGACGCGTCGGTCAGGCAGACCACGACGTCGCAGTAGGTCAATTCCTCCAGCGTCGAGCGGAACGCCTTGACGAGGTGGGTCGGCAAGCGGTCGATGAACCCGACGGTATCCGTCAGCAGCACCTCGGTCCCTTCGGGCAGGGTCAGCCGCCGTGTGACCGGGTCGAGCGTCGCGAACAGCTTGTCCTCCGCCAGCACGCCCGCGTCGGTCAGCCGATTGAGCAGGGTGGATTTCCCGGCGTTCGTATACCCGACGATCGCCGCCGTCGGCGTACCCGACCGCATTCGCTGCGAGCGCTTGACCCCTCTCGTCCGCTCCAGTTCCGCAAGGGCGTTCTGGAGCGTCTCGATGCGGCTGCGGATATGCCGCCGATCGGTCTCCAGCTTGCTTTCGCCGGGTCCCCTGCTGCCGATGCCGCCGCCCTGCCGGGAGAGCGACTTGCCCTTCCCGGTCAGCCGCGGCGCCGTATACCGCAGGCAGGCGATCTCGACCTGCAGCTTGCCCTCCGCCGTCTTTGCGTGTTTGGCGAAGATGTCCAGAATCAGCATGGTGCGGTCGATGACGCGCACCTGCAGCAGGTCCTCCGCCGACGCGATCTGCGACGGGGTCAGTTCGTTGTCGAACACCGCCAGCGTCACCGTCGGGTCCGCTTCGAGCAGTTTCGCGACTTCCTCGCACTTCCCGGCGCCGAGGTAGGTCGCCGGGTCCGGTCGTTCCCGATTCTGCAGGACCGTGAACGCGGCTTCGCCGCCCGCCGTTTCCAGCAGGCGTTCCAGCTCGCCCAGCGAGTTTTCGCAATCCTCCGCCGTTCGTCCCAGCGACGCCGCCAGCAGGACGGCACGGATCGGTTGTTGTTCTTCCATATACATATATCCTCCTTATTCGACAGAAACCGACGTTTCTGCGCCTGATCGCTCCGCGAAATGCGGACGCTCACTCCAAGTTGAACTTCTTCTTGAACTTGTCCACACGACCGCCCGCGTCGACAAACTTCTGCTTGCCGGTAAAGAACGGGTGACACTTTGAACAAATATCGACCTTCAGATTTTCCTTGGTGGATTTGGTGCGGTACACCGCGCCGCAGGCACAGGTGATGGTGGTTTCCTTGAAATCGGGGTGGATTCCCTGCTTCATGACGCTACTCCTCGCTTTCTTCGCGGACCCGACATTTCCGACGCCGAGCCTCAGTTTTTTCGTCTGTAATCGGTACAGCTTGCTTAGTATAGCACACTCTTCGCAAAAAATCAACCCCTTTTTTTGATTTTTTACTTGATTTTTTGCGCTCTGCGCGGTACAATAGAGCAAAGTGCAATTCCAGACACGGAGAAACGCCCTATGAAACTGACCTATCTCGGAACGGCCGCCGCCGAAGGCTGGCCCGCCCTGTTCTGCCGCTGTCCCTACTGCCGCAAGGCGCTTGCCGCCGGGGGACGCAACCTCCGCACCCGCTCGCAGGCTCTCGTCAACGGCGACCTGCTGTTGGATTTCCCGCCGGATTCCTTTTCGCATATGCAGCAGAACCGGCTGGACTTCTCCGCCGTGCGCTGGCTTTTGGTCACGCACGGACACATGGACCATTTCTACCCGACCGACCTGCACCTGCGCGACGACGGCTGCTACGCCCACGACCTGACCGCTCCCGCCCTCGACCTGTACGGCAACGAGCGCGTCCTGCGCCTGCTCGAAAGCGAAAGCCTCCTGCGCGGCGAGGAGCCGACCCACAC
>CANQVQ010000058.1 GCA_947627335.1 uncultured Clostridia bacterium
CTGCCGCCTACTCCTGCCCGGTCGCCCCGCTCCCATACGCCCCCGCCGCCTACCTCTGCCCGGACACATCGCCCACATACGCCCCGCCACGCCCATTTTCCCTCGTTCTCGGGTGAAAAAATCCTTCGGCGGGACACGTTTTTCCACAGAAAGGAGAGAATCTGCGGTGAATTACCTCGTCGGCGAGCTGGTACTGGACGCGGACGACAAGCCACGCGTGCGCATCCGTTTCTCGGACGGCAGGGAAGTGACGGCGACCTACGTCGGCACGTTCGGCTACAACCACACGTTCCGCACGGACGCGGGCGGCGAACTCCGCCTGTCGAACCACTTCATGCACCTCAAGGACATCCGCGTCACCCGCGAAACATAAAAAAACCACCCGTCCGGCGTTTTCCTACCGACGCATAAGGATGTAATGATGCACAAGAGTGCGGCACAGTGTCGTTTGTAACACTGCGCCGCACTCTTTGTAATTGTTTCTGTGATTTTTTTGATCGGTAGATACGGGAATTTTGAAAGCACGGCGGCAATACAAAATTCATGCTCGTTGTTATATGCGTTTGGAAGAAGGACTAATAAAAATTAATTTCAACGGCGGAATGACGTCAATATGTCATCAAACGTTGTCATCATTCCGGCGTCTTTTTCTATCTCACCGACTTCATATTCGAGACGGCTTAACGGTATGGTGTTGGACACTTCGCCGAGATCCTCAACGTCCCCACGCATAAGGACAGAAGTGTGGCAGAATTTTTCCGGCAGTTCGTCGTACTTTTTAGAATGGGTTAACCCCTGCTTCAAAAACAACTCGGCTCTCGGTATATCACCGCTTTGATAATACAGCTTTGCGAGAAGGCAGGATATGTGTCCGTAATGATAGTGTGCAAAGCCATAGTCCCCGTCTTCGTTCATGAGTTCGATTAAGGATAGGCATTT
The DNA here is from genome assembly GCA_947627335.1 of uncultured Clostridia bacterium. Taxonomy (GTDB): domain Bacteria; phylum Bacillota; class Clostridia; order Oscillospirales; family CAG-382; genus Coliplasma. Next base: position 940 of record CANQVQ010000058.1, read on the forward strand.
TTGGTAGACGCTTATTTTGTCGTCGTTCGTTTTTGCGGCAAAGGTTCCGAAATTTCGTATCTTATTGATCAGGAACTCCGAACAGACTCGAATGTTTCTTTTGATACAGGCTTCGTATTTCTCGCTGTCCGACCGAATATACAACTGCTCCAGGCACTCGTTGGCTGTATCATCGTAGCTTTCCGGGAAGTTCTCACAGATTTCCTCCGCCTTTTTTTGCATTCCGTCATTCAGATATAAAACCGTCAGTACATCCATAGCGGAATATCGGATCTTCTGCTCCGTACACCGATCCAGAATTTCACCGCAAAGTTTGTACAGCTCTTCTTTGTGGACTTCCTCTCCAAGCGGGGAATGCGGATCATTCGGATCGTTGAACAGCTCATACAGGTATTTCTCTATGATGCGAAAATCATTCGGATATTTTTTATATATATCCAATGTGCGGTCAAATTTTTCTTTTTGCTTTCCTTCATGCGACAGTCTGTCGTATTCGGAAAGAAATGCATGAATATCTTCTTCTCGTTTTCCGCCCTCGATTTCCAGAAGCACATCTGCGCTGACGTTGAAAACGGAGGCGAGAATTGGAAGTTGAGAGATGTCGGGCGCCGACCTGTCACATTCCCACCCGGAAATCGCACGGGAGGTAATGCCGAGATAATCCGCCAGTTGTTCCTGCGTCAAATTTTTCTCCCGGCGAAGCCGTTTTATGGTTGTTCCTATTGACATAATTTTACCTCTTTCCTTTATTGGATTTATACTATAGCCAGTATATCAATCTGATAAAGGATTGTCAACGAAGTAAATATGTATAAAAAGTATAGTGCTGCTTTGAAAAAACAAATCGGAACATATTTTTCCGAATTCAATCAAAAGTACTTGGCGTATTGATCCTTCCTGATGCGTCTGCCGACTTTCCCCGCCCGACGGTTTTTTTCGCTGCAACTTTTCCTTGACAGGCGACAAAAAACGTGGTAGAATCGTGTCGAATCGTACACAAAGTATATATCAGGTATACTGGGTGTTTTCAATGAGAGGGGGATCATATGGACGTCGACGGGTACTTAGCGTATATCAATGCACCGTGGGGAAAACTGTTTTACAGATTGGTTTGGCATAATCTTGCGTTCATAAATAAAAAAATCCTGGATTTTGGCAGTGGTTTTGGCGTTACGGCAAACCATTTGGCAAAATGCAACGACGTGACGGCTGTGGAGCCAAACAGTGCACTTCTTGAACATCGAATCTGCGAGAATCGTTACGAGCAAATAACGGGAAGTATCGATAGCCTCAGAAGAATGGATAACGATCGTTTCGATGTGATACTCTGTCACAACGTTTTGGAATATATTGAGAATCGTGCCGATCTTATCGCAGAATTCGATAGGCTTTTGAAAAAAGATGGGATTTTATCAATCGTAAAGCATAATAAAAATGGCAAAATAATGCATAAAGCGGTATTTGAAAACAACATTGACGAGGCGATGGCGCTTTTGCACGGAGAGAATGTCCTGTCGCAGAATTTCGGAACAATAAATGCATACGAGATGACGGATTTGCAGGATTGTATCGCAGAAAAATTCGTTTTGGAGAAAGTATATGGGATCCGCACGTTCTACGGCATCCAACCGAATTCCTTCAAATGTGAACCCGATTGGGAGGAAAGAATGTTTATGCTGGAATGTGCTGTGGAGAGTGAACCTGTCTATACGAACGTTGCATTCTTTCAGCATTTGATTTTGAAAAGAAAATGACCATTCCTGACAAAAACCGTCGGGAACATACAATAAAAAGAACTAACCGCCCACTTTCCTAAAGTATCGGTTAGTTCCATTCCGAGGGGAGTGCGACCGCTATCCGGTACGCTTCTCTTGTCTTTACTATACCACGTTTTCCCCGGTTTGTCAAGCCCTTTTTTGCAAATCGTCCTTGACAGACGACAAAAAACGTGGTAAAATGACACCGAAGCGTACCAAACGGTTATGGCGGTTGCCTCCTCTCTGCAAAGAAAAGGAGGTTTCTTACAAGTGAGCCTCCTTTCCTCGCGTGAAAAAGGAGGTGATGCGATGTGTACATGACGCTGACGGAATGCCTCGGCATCCTGAACCTGATCGTACAGGTCGTTGCGCTGATGATCTTGTTTCATCAAAGCAATAAAAAGAACTAACCGCCCACTTTCCCAAAGTATCGGTTAGTTCCATACTGGAGGAGTGCGACCGCTATCCGGTACGCTTCTCTTATCTTTACTATACCACGTTTCCTCCGTTTTGTCAAGCATTTTTCGCAAAATTGCAATAAAAAGAACTAACCGCCGACTCTCCCAAGTTATCAGTTAGTTCCATAACGGGAGGAGTGCAACCGCAACCGGTACGCTTCTCTTGTCTTTACTATAACACGCTTTCCCGAATTTGTCAAGCCTCTTTCGCAAAAAAGTGGGCATACCGAAAACCCTATTTACACCCCAAACCGAAAAGTTTTTGGGGGATTTCAGGGAACTTTTTTTGAAAAAGTTCCCTGAACAGCCTGCACGACGTGCAGGTTCCGTCGTGCGCCCCTCGCGTTCCGTGAAAAACGCCCCGCCCCAATCGGGACAGAGCGTTTTGCGTTTTCGGAAACCCCTTACTCCCCGTCGGCGGCGTCCGCGGCGGCGAGCGCGTCGCGGCGGGACAGGTTCAGACGACCCTTCTCGTCGATCTCGGTCACCATGACCTTGATCTGGTCGCCGACCGACACGACGTCCTCGACTTTCGCCACACGGTGCTTGTCAAGCTGGGAAATATGCACCAAGCCCTCCTTGCCCGGGGCGATCTCGACGAACGCGCCGAAGTTCATCAGACGCGTGACGGTGCCCATATAGATCGTGCCCGGTTCCGGGTCCTTCGCGATCGCCTCGATGATGGCGAGCGCACGGTAGCCGTCGTCCTTGTTGACTGCGGCGATGAACACCGAGCCGTCGTCGTCGATGTCGATCTTGCAGTTCGTGTCCGCACAGATCTTCTGGATGACCTTTCCGCCCGAACCGATGACCTCGCGGATCTTCTCCGGGTCGATCTTGGTCGTGATCATCTTCGGCGCATACTTCGACACGTCCTCACGCGGTGCGGGGAGGGTCTTGAGCAGGTACTCGTCGATGATATAGAACCGACCCTTGCGCGTGACCTCGAACGCGGACTTGATGATCTCCGGCGTCAGCCCGTCGATCTTCAGGTCCATCTGGATGGACGTGATGCCCTTCTTGGTGCCGGCGACCTTGAAATCCATGTCGCCGAAGAAATCCTCCAGCCCTTGAATATCGATCATGGTCATCCAGCGTTCCCCTTCGGTGATCAGACCGCAGGAGATCCCGGCGACCGGCGCCTTGATCGGCACGCCGGCGTCCATCAGCGCGAGCGTCGAACCGCACACGGACGCCTGCGACGTCGAACCGTTCGACGAAATGACCTCCGACACGCAGCGGATCGCGTATGGGAACTCCTCGACCGACGGCAGGACCGGCAGGAGCGAACGCTCGGCGAGCGCCCCGTGCCCGATCTCCCGACGACCCGCACCGCGGGACGCCTTCGCTTCGCCGACCGAGAAGCCCGGCATATTATAATGGTGCATATAGCGCTTTGTCTCCTCGACGTCGATCCCGTCGAGCAGCTGCACTTCGCTCATAGGTGCGAGCGTACAGGTGGTCAGCACCTGCGTCTGTCCACGGGTGAACATCCCCGAACCGTGCACACGCGGCAGCAGACCGACCTCGGCGGCGAGCGGACGGATCTGGTCCATCTTCCGCCCGTCCACACGGCGCTGCTCGGTCAGCAGCCAATGGCGGACGATCTTCTTTTGCAGCTTATACAGACACTCGTCGATCAGCGCCTTGCTGTCCGGGTATTCCTCGGCGAGCGCTTCGTACACCTTGTCGTAGACCGGCTTGAGCCGTGCGTCGCGGACCTTCTTGTCGTCGGTGTCCAGCGCCGCTTCGACCTCCGGGCGGACCATCGCTTCGATCTTGTCGAACAGTTCCGGGTCCGGCACGCAGGACGGATAGTCGAACTTCGGCTTGCCGATCTCCGCACGGATGCCCTCGATGAACGCGACCAGCCCCTTGATCTCCTCGTGCGCCTGCATGATCGCGTCGAACATCGTATCGTCGGCGACCTGGTTCGCACCGGCTTCGATCATGACGACCTTCTTCGCACTGCCGGCGACGGTCAGTTGCAGATCGCTGACCTGCCGTTCGGCGAGCGTCGGGTTGATGACGACCTTCCCGTCCACCAGACCGACGAACACCCCGGCGATCGGGCCGTTCCACGGAATATCCGAAATGGTCAGCGCGATGGACGCGCCAAGCATTGCCGCGACCTCCGGCGAGCAGTCCTGATCGACCGACATGACCGTCAGCGACAGCACCACGTCGTTGCGCAGGTCCTTCGGGAACAGCGGACGGATCGGGCGGTCGATGACGCGGGACGCTAAGATCGCGTGCTCGGTCGGACGACCCTCGCGGCGGTTCCACGAACCGGGGATCCGACCGACGGAATACAGTTTTTCCTCAAAATCCACGGAAAGCGGGAGGAAATCGATGCCTTCGCGAGGCGCCGCGGACGCCGTCGCCGTGCAAAGCACCGCCGTTTCGCCGTAGCGAACCATGCAGGAGCCGTTGGCGAGCTGCGCCATCTTGCCGGTCTCGATGACCAGCGGGCGACCCGCGAGGGTATAGGTGAACTTGCGGAAATCTTCAAACATTTTGCTTCTTCCTTTCGTTTTTCTGACCGCCGCAAGCGTAGTTTAGCACTTAACCGAACGTCCGAACTCCGTCCGTTCGGGCGCACGGGTAAATGATAAACCGGCTTACGGCGAAGGGTCGGCGGGAAGGCGGTCCGGCGGAACGGACCGCGTTCCCTTGGCTTGCTTACTTGCGCAGACCCAGTTGCTCGACGATGGCGCGGTAGCGGTTGATGTCCCGCTTCTGCAGGTAGCCGAGGAACTTGCGGCGCTTGCTGACCATCTGCTGCAGCCCCCTGCGGGAGTGGTTGTCCTTCGGGTTCGCCTGCAAGTGGGCGGTCAGCTGCCGAATGCGGGTCGTCAGAATGGCGATCTGCACCTCCGGCGAGCCGGTGTCCCCCTCGTGGACGGCGTACGTCTGGATGATCTGCTGTTTTTCTTCCTTGAGAAGCACTTCTTTCACCTCCGTTTGTTTCGATCCGGCAAAACCGAGCGGAAGGTCAAGGTGAAATTTGCCTTCGACCCAGCCATGCCTTCCTCCTACTATACCATATTTTTTCCGGCTTGTAAAGGGGAAAATTCGATTTTTTCGGTTTTTTGGCGAAAAAATTTCCGCTTTACGGGTTCTTTGCGCGTCCGCTGCGAAAAAAATCGTCCGTCCGCCGGAATTCTTTTCCGTACCCCCTTGCCAAACGGCGGTTTTTGTGGTAAAATAAACGCGAAAGAGACGACGGAGAGGGGATGCGGTTTTTTGAAACGGGAAGTTCTGCGCGACCGGCTTCTGCAGGCGGTCGGGCTGTTCGTCGTCGCCGCGCTTACCGCGGCGTTCCTCTGCGCGTTTGCGAACAAGCTCCTCCCCGCGCAGGAGGAAGGCGACGTTTTCGCCACCGTCTACGCATTTTCGCAGGACGAAACGGACGAGTAACGAGGGGTACGAGGAGTACGAGGAGTACGTTGGGGGTGCCAGCACCCCCAAGCCCCCCTAATGCGAAATCGACCTTGTCGATTTCGGGGGAAATTCCGAAGCGCGTCGGCTGGAATTTACACCTTCGCGCAAAAAGCTGTCCCCCAAATTCGCGTCGTTGCTATCGCAACGTTCGCCCCCAATGAAGTTCGGATGGAGCAGGAATTTGTGGATGCAACCTCGTATATAAACCATTTTTATCGAAAAGCGGAAAGGAAGGGCGGACTGTGGAGATGCAGGAAACGGCAAGGCTGATTCTCGGGCTGAGAGCCGCAGGGTGGACGGAGAAGGAGATCAACGATTTCCTTCTGTTCATCGAATCCGGGGAGGAGCAGTATAAGCCGAAGCAGGAGTCCTGACCCTGTGGGAACAACCCCGTTTTGCACGGGGTTGTTTCCGATTTTCCCCCATCGGACGGGCAAAAACCGATCGAATGCGTCCGTTCTATTGACAAATCGTCCGCGATATGGTATATTCTTTAGGAAACGATCGGTAAATATTCAGAAACTATGCAAAAGCGTCGGCTTTGCGAAAAATAACGTTCGCGGAGGTGTTAAGACCCATGGCGAAAAAGAAAGAGATCGTAGCGATGCTCTTAGCGGGCGGGCAGGGCAGTCGGCTCTACCTGCTGACCGAGCGCATCGCGAAGCCCGCCGTCACCTTCGGCGGCAAGTACCACATCATCGACTTCCCCCTGTCCAACTGCGTCAATTCCGGCATCGACACGGTCGGCGTCCTGACGCAGTACCAACCGCTCGCCCTCAACGAGTACGTCGGCAACGGGCTGCCGTGGGACCTCGACCGCACCTACGGCGGCGCACGCACCCTGCCGCCCTACCAGGCGATGGACCGCTCGGAGTGGTACAAAGGCACGGCGAACGCCGTCTACCAGAACATGAACTTCATCGACAAGTTCGACCCGGACTACGTCATGGTCCTTTCCGGCGACCACATCTACCGCATGGACTACGCCGAAATGGTCGAGTTCCACAAGCAGAAAGGAGCGGTCTGCACGATCGCGGTCTTTGACGTCCCGCTGGACGAGGCGTCCCGGTTCGGCATCATGGAGACCGACGGGGACGACCGCGTCCGCTCGTTCGAGGAAAAACCCAAGGTCCCTCGAAGCACCAAGGCGTCCATGGGCATCTACGTCTTTTCGACGGACGCCCTGCGGCGGTACCTGCTCGCGGACGACGCGGACGAGAGCAGCGAAAAGGACTTCGGCAAGAACGTCATTCCGGCGATGCTCCGTGCGGGCGAACCGCTCTACGCGTTCCCGTTTCGCGGTTACTGGAAGGACGTCGGGACCATCCGCAGCCTGTGGGAGGCGAACATGGACCTCCTCGGCGAAAATCCCGCCCTGTCCCTGCAGGACAGCACCTGGCGCATCTATTCCCGTTCCGACGTCCGTGCGCCCCAGTACATCGGCGGGAACGCGGTGGTGCGCAATTCGGTTATCACCGAAGGTTGCGAGATCTACGGGCAGGTGGTCAACAGCGTCCTGTCCGGCGGTGTGGTGGTGCAAAAGAACGCGGTCGTGCGCGACAGCGTCCTGTTCGACGACGTGGTCGTCGGCGAGGGGACGTGCGTGGACTATGCGGTCGTCGACGGGCGGACGGTGTTCGGCGACGGCTGTCGGGTCGGCGCTCCGCGGGAGACGGCGTCCGAGCTGACGCTGGTCGGCGGCGGGCTGAGCGTCCCCGACGGAACCTCCATCCCGGAAGGCTGTCGGTTCGGCGCGAAGGAGCTGGAAACGGTTTTGAAAGGGGGCAAAAACGCATGAGCGCGGTCGCGATCCTGTTTGCCGGGCTGAACGAGCGGCAGGTGCCGGAGCTGACCTCCGAACGGACCATGGCGTCCGTCCCGTTTGCCTGCCGGTACCGGCTGATCGACTTCATGCTTTCCAACGTCGTCAACGCCGGCATCACGCACGTCGGCGTGCTGACCCACTACAACTACCAGTCCCTCATGGACCACCTCGGCACCGGCAAGGACTGGGACCTCGCCCGTCGCAACGGCGGTCTGCACATCCTCCCGCCGTTCATCACGGCGTTCGCGAACTTCGGCGTCAGCGGGCTGTCCGCGACGCGTCTGGAGGCGCTCTGCAGCGCCCGTTCCTTCCTGTCCGACTGCACCGAGGACACGGTGCTGATCTCCGACGGCGACCTGATCTGCAACCTCGACCTGAACGACTTCCTCCGCGCCCATCGCGAGACCGGCGCGGACATCACGGTCGCGGTCCAGCGTCGCGAGGTGGCGGGCAAGTACGAGGTCAGCGTGGTGCGCTCGGATTCAAACGGGCGGTTCCTCGAAGCGACCAAGTTCAACGACAGCGTGCCGGGCGAAAAGGACGTGCAGGTCCAGCTCCTCGCCGTCGACCGCACGTTCCTGCTCCAGCAGCTCACGGAGTGCGTCGCCCACGGCTACGAAAGCCTGACCCAGGACCTGCTCAACCGCTGTGCCGCGACGGCGCAGGTGCGCGTCTACCGCATTTCCGAAAGCTGCGAGACGGTCTCCAGCCTCGCCGACTACTACCGGCTCAGTATGGATATGCTCGACCCCGCAACACGCGAGCGGCTCTTCGCGGTGAAGAACCGCCCCGTCCTCACGCGGATCTGGAACTCCGTCCCGACCGTCTACGCCGGGGATTCCCTCGTTAAAAACTCGCTCGTCGCCGACGGCTGCGTCATCGAGGGCATCGTCGAGAATTCCATCCTCTTCCGCGGTGTGCACGTCGGCAAGAACACCAGCGTCGAGAACTGTATCCTGCTGCCCGATACTTACGTCGGCAACAACGCCTACCTCAACTGCGTCATTACCGACAAGCGCGTCACCGTCCGCGACGGTCGCGTCCTCTCCGGTCACGAGTCCCGCCCGTTCTTTATCGAAAAGTACGTCGCCGTGTGAGCGAGGAACGAGGGGTACGTTGGGGGTTGTGACAACCCCCAAACCCCCGCAGTGCGAAGTTGACGCAGTCAACTTCGAGGGAGGAAATTTATAACGCGTCGGCGGGAATTTTTTCGTCCATGGGAAAATCGCCTCTCGAATTTCGCGAGGCTCCTATCGGAGCCAGCGCCCGTTCCATATGTCTCAGCCTTGAAAAACGCAAATTTGGGTGCAGCGAGCGCTCTGCGGGAGCTGGCGAACTGCGGGAAATGACGGCAAAAACCGAGCAAGCACCGAACAAAAACCCCGAGGCAGGGCGGCAAAACCTTATACAAGACCCACCCCCCGAAATCGACAGGGTCGATTTCGCACTAGGGGGGCTTGGGGGTGCTGGCACCCCCAAACGTACCCCTCGTACCCCCGTTCCCCCCTTATACTACCAAAGGAGGATATAATAAATATGAAGATACTGCACATCGCATCGGAAGCGTTGCCGTTCGCGGCGTCGGGCGGGCTGGCGGACGTGGTCGGCGCGCTGCCGGCGGCGTTGAAGAAAGCGTCGCCGAACGACGACGTACGGGTGATCCTGCCGTTGTACGGCACGATGTCGTCGGCGTGGCGGGAGAAGCTGACGTTCCTGTTCCACCGGACGGTCGCGCTGAACTGGCGGAACCAGTACTGCGGCGTATTCACCGTAACGGTCCACGGCGTGGTGTTCTACCTGCTGGACAACGAATACTACTTCAAGCGACCGTCGCTGTACGGCGAGTTTGACGACGGCGAGCGGTTCGCGTTCTTCTGCCGTGCGGCGGTAGCGATCCTGCCGGACCTCGGCTTCTTCCCGGACGTCCTGCACGCCCACGACTGGCAGGCGGCGCTCTCCGTCCTCTACCTGAAGCGGAAGTACGCCGACGCCGAGGGGTACCGGGGCGTCAGGACGGTTTTCACGATCCACAACGTCCAGTACCAGGGGAAATACGGGTACGAGCTGATGAACGACGTGTTCGACCTGCTGCCGTCGGACTTCGAGCTGGTGGAGTACGACGGGTGCCTGAACCTGATGAAAGGCGCGATCCTCGCGGCGGACCAGGTGACGACGGTCAGTC
>CANQVQ010000059.1 GCA_947627335.1 uncultured Clostridia bacterium
GGTCAACATCTCCAAGGGGCAGAAGCAGCTTCTGACCATCGCACGCGCCATGCTCCCGGCGAGCCGTATGCTCATTCTCGACGAGGCGACCTCCAACGTCGACTCCCGCACCGAGCGCAAGATCCAGGACGCCATGTCCGCGCTCATGCGGGGGCGGACCTGCTTCGTCATCGCCCACCGCCTCTCCACGATCCAGAACGCCGACCTCATTCTCGTCGTCCGGGACGGCGACGTCGTCGAGCGAGGCACCCACGAGGAACTGCTGCGGCGGAACGGTTTCTACGCCTCCCTCTACCGTTCGCAGTTCTCGTAAATCCGTAAAAAGGCAGGTTGACCGCATGAAACACCGCATTTTTTCCCGTCTGCGCGTCTGCATCCTTCTGCTCGCCGCCCTCGCGCTCGGCGTTTCCTGCGCGAGATCCACGGACGTCCCGCCGACGGACGAAAGCGCCGCGCCGCCCGAACCGACGGGTCCCGCCGGCGTCGCCCTGCGGGAGGACGGGGCGTGGAAACTGTATTCGCCGGAGGGGCGGACCGTCCTGACGGTCGCCGTGCGGGACGGGGAGCTCCGCTATACCCTTTCCCGGGACGGGAAGGTCTTCTTGGAGGAGGGGGCGCTCGGGCTGACCGTCGACGGCGTTTCCTACGGCACGGCGCTCCGTGCGGACGGTTTGGGCGACGCGGTGAGCGAACTGCGGACGGACGTGCGGCGGGTGCTCGGTCGGGTCAGCGAAGCGAATGCGCCCTGCCTGTCCGTCTCCCTGCCGGTCGGCGAGGGCGAAACGGCGTTCACGCTGGAAGCGCGGATCTTTGAAACCGGCGCGGCCTTCCGCTACCGCCTGCCCGGCGACGGGGAACGCACCGTGGAAAGCGAGCAGACCTCCTTCGCGCTTCCCGCCGGAAGCCTCCTTTGGGCGGGCGGCACGCACATCTACTACGAAAGCAGGATCGAAGCCCACCTGCCCTCGCGGGAAAACACGACGACGCTCGGACTGCCCGCGACGGTCGCGCTCGACGACGGGCGGTACGTCGCCCTGCTGGAAGCGGACCTTGCCGCCTACGCGGGGATCTGCCTGCGCTGGACGGACGCGAACCGCTATACGGCGGATTTTTCCCGCGACGGCGCGGAAAACGTCCGCTTCACGGTGACCGGCGAGATCCTGACCCCGTGGCGGGTGCTTGCGGTGGCGGACGACCTGAACGAACTGGTGAACAACACTATGCTTTACCAGCTCTGCGAACCGGCGGACGAAGAACTGTTCGCGGACGACTGGGTCAAACCCGGGCGGGCGGTCTGGTCGTGGATCACCGGTCGGACCACCGACCGCGTGACCCCGGAGCTGATGCGCTCGTATACGGACGCGGCGGGTGCGCTGGGGTTCGAGTACAACCTTATCGACGAGGGCTGGGTGTATTGGGACGACTATGAGACCGTCCTGCAGGAACTTTCCGAACAGGGCAAGGCGCTCGGCGTGGGGCAGTTCCTCTGGACCGGCGTCACCGCCGGGGCGGGCTTCCGCAACGGCATCCGTTCGGCGGAGGACGCGGAAGAATTCCTCTCGCTGCTTGCGAAAACCGGTATGTCCGGCGGAAAGATCGACTTTTTCCCGCAGGAAACCGTCGTCGGGAACGGGGTGGACCTTTACCGACAAATTTTGCAATCGGCGGCGGAAAAACGGCTTCTGATCGATTTCCACGGCTGCAACAAGCCGACCGGCTACGACGTGACCTGGCCAAACGAACTGGGGCGGGAGGCGATCCTCGGGCTGGAATCCACCGCCGTCACCGACCTGCGCACGCAGGCGCAGATGTTCACGACGCAGGTGTTCACCCGCAACCTGGCGGGGCACGCGGACTTCACCCCCGCCGTCGATACCGCTTTCCACCTCGCGCAGCTGGTGCTGACGGATTCCCCGCTGCAGGTGCTCGGCACCGACCCGGAGACCCTGCTCGAACTCCCGACGCTGGAGATGGTCAAGAGCGTCCCGACGGTCTGGAAGCGCACGGTCGTGCTGGAGCCCAGCCGCATCGGGTCGGCGGCGGTCTTTGCGCGGGAAAGCGAAAGCGGGAGCTGGTTCGTCGGCGGGATCAACTACCAGTCCGTCAAACGAACGGTCACGCTGGACCTTTCCGAGTTCCTCGGCGACGGGACCTACCGCATGGAGCTTTGGACGGACGCGGAAAGCGGTCTTGCGAAGGAGGTCCGCAGCGTCACGAAAGCGGACGTCGTCGAGATTCCGTTCCCGGCGGTCAGCGGATTCCTCGTGCGGTTTGACCGCGTGACGCTCTCGCAGTACGGCGGGGAGCTGTACGACGGGCTTCCCGTCCTCGCCGAACTCGCCGACCCGTCCGCCGCGGCGGTCTACACGCTCGACGGCAGTCAGCCGGGCGAGGATTCCGCCCGGATCGTTTCCGGGCAGCCGCTCCCGATCACCGAAAGCTGCACCCTGCGCGTCCGCATTCTGGACGGCGACGGAGCGGGCAGCGAGCTTTCCTGTCGGTTCGTGGAAGGCACTTCGCCCCGCGTGCGGGTTCAGACCGACGAGGACGATTCCGGCGTGACCGTCGCCCTCCTTCCCAATTTTTCCGCCCCGCTGCACTACACCGCCGACGGCAGCGAACCGAACGCGGATTCCCCGGTCTACGGCGAACCGCTTTCCCTCGGCGCCGGCGGAATGCTACGGCTGTACGCCGAACCGGACGGGCAGACCTTCCGCCTCGACCGCTACATTTCGGCGTCCCGCCTGACCGAAACGCAGCCGGACCTCCAACTGACCGACGCCGACTGGCTGAGCGCCACGACCGGCTACCCCGGCGACCCGGCGACCAAAGACCGCAACACCAAGAACAACCCGATCACCATCGACGGGACCGTCTATTCCCGTGGGCTGGGCACGAACGCGGTCGGTTCGTTCACCTACGCCGTCCCGGACGGGGCGAAGCGGTTCGTCGCGGTCTGCGGCATCGACGACAACGCGAAGGTGGACGCGAACTACGTCATGGCGAGTTCGCAGATCCTCGTGTCCTTCGGCGGGACCGGTTTGGACCCGGGGCAGGTCTATTATCGGACGCGCACGTTCGTTTACGGGGAAAAGGTGCTGCTGGAGCTGTCCGTCCCGGCGGGTGCGGAGACGATCACGATCACCTGCGGGGACGCGGGGGACGGGAACACCTGCGACAACGTCTCCCTCGGCAACCCCGGCTGGATGTTCTCGTGAGCCGGCGGCGAAAATGCGGTTGCTCGGCTTCGATGTTGATCACCGCTTCATCCGCCGGACCGAAAACAGGGAACGATTCGTGACCGCTATTGACCTCGTAATCTTTGCCCGGACGCTCGGCGTTTCAATCTCCGAAATTTTGTCGGCGGAGAATGCCGCGTTATCATTCCTCTTCATAATTCACGCGTGCAGGGTGCCGATTTGGTACATGGTCCCCGGCACGCGACATTTTTTTCTTTTTTCGGGAATTTTTTCGATGCGTTATGGGAGGAACAATGATCCTTCTGCCCCCTGCGTCCACCGCTTGCGCCGATACGTTAAAAACATTCGACACCCGGATTGACAGCGGGACGTGCCGTGTGTTAGAATGGAGACAGCGGGACCCGAATCCGATCGGCTGCATTGATCCGGATTTCCCGTCATGTAAAACGTTCAGGAGGAAAAGAAAATGCTCATTCTGGAAAAAATGTATACCGGCAGATATATTTCACAATGGGGCAATTTGGGACATGAAGCGATCAATTTGATCCCTGCGGACGACGGGAAGTTTTATATTTGGCTGAATGCGAACGGGACCGTGCCGGAGAACAGGAAAGCGGATGTCAGGAACTGCACGGTCCTCATGCTCCACGGCATCGATTCCAAACATTACAAGGTTATCGGCAAGGCCGAGGAATGCGAACCGTGCGAGGCTGCTTCAATAAGTCACACATGGACAAAAAGAGGCGAAGAAGAACGGAACAAAAAGGAACGATACGAAAGTCAGAAAAAGCTGGGCGTTACCTATAACCGCAAATGCCCCATGGACGACATTTATGACGAAAAAGACATATTTGCCACATTTACGGCAAAGCGCGTGTGGGAAGTGAAAAAAGCCATTTACATAACCACCGAAGAATCCGACGAGGACGAGGAAAACGGGATCTATTATGCGGATTTCCAATTCGGTCAGCAGCTTCGCAAATACATTGACGACGACAGCTCCTTTCGGAAAATTTTGGACGGCGAAAACTGGAAAGAGATCCCGCACGACATAAAAAGCATCCCTGCGGAAGTGCGGGAGCCAAGTTTTAACTTTTTCAAACTGCTCGGCAAAGAAAAGGACGAACTTGCGTTCAGCAATGCGCTTTCCTATTTTATCCGAAAGTCCGGTATCGATCGTTTCCTGAAGGAAGGTCTGCCGTGGGAGAAGGAGTTTCCGAATGACGACTATAAAATCGAGCGGGAAAAACACAACATGGATATTTCCTTTTGGGGCAAAAACAACGTCGTTATCTTAGAAAACAAAATCGACGCCAACATCACCGACGGAACGAAAAGCAAAGAAAGCCAAATCCGAAACGCCGTTCGATCCTACTGCGACGAAGGGAAGCAAGGCGAGATAGCGGATGCCATAAACTCTGTCATAGACGGGAGTTCGGGCGAACCGTCGCAGCTTAGCAAATATTATATCTACGCGGTTGCCTATTTGTTGAAACAGGGTGTGGAGCAGGATGAAATCAAGAACCGTATCCATTGTTTTCTGCTGACCCCGGAATATGCAAAAAATATGTTCAAAACCAAAGACAAGAAGTACCTTATCGGCGAAAAATACCGGGGAATCACCTATCAGAGCATTTGCGAATATTTTGACAAAGTATCGCATGAGGACAAAAATCCGCTTGCGGACGAACCGTATTATGAGGGTTTTCGCTCGGCGTTGGAACCCTTACAAAAGGAGGTCAACAACGAGCTGGAAGAAGAGATGAAATATTTGTTTTACAATAAAATAGGTCTTATAGAAAATTAGGCGAATTTCCGCAGCAAAGCACGGTACGCTCCGCAGGACGGGCGAGCCGAAAGGCTCGTATGCGGAAAAGTACGCGAAGAAAACGGTCCGGCTCGTCATGTCCCTTTTTCGGTGCATTGGATCTGGTATATTGAAGAAGCAGAAAGAACAGACCCGACGAAGCCGAAAAAGGAGGAGCGACCATGCTTTTTTACAAAATCGAGGCGATTGCCGACGAAAACTTTATCGACGCGAGCGACAGCCGCACGGCGCGGGAAGTGCGCCGCAATCTTTCCGCAAGGTGCGAAAAATTCAACCGTCGGCAGGAGGAAAACACGTTTTGCTTTCTGTCCGGCGTCGATGGCAACGCCGTCACGGCAGGAGCGATCTTCGCGCATCCGATCGGGGTCGACGCGGTGATCTCCGCATTTTTCGGGGCGATCGGTCTGTCCGCCCGCGACAGGTCCGTAACCGAAATTGTCATAAGCGAAATGGAGAAACTCCTCTCCGCCGCCAACCGGCAGGATTTTATCGATGACGACGACGAGATCAAGGAAAAATTCGGGCTGGACAAGATCACCGGTCGTTTCGGTCGACCGTTTCCGTTCGGGGAAAATCTGATCGTCGACCGCAGCCGCGGAAAGATCCTGCAGTGCGCGAAAAAGTATCTGATGAACGCCACCTTTCCGCCCGAGATCGACCGCATTTATTCCGCGGCTGCCGCCCCGAACTTCAAGGGGTACGGTCACCCGGTCCACTATCTGCTGGAGACCGACGACGCCGAGACCCGCAGGGAGATCTGTCGGCTGCTGCTCTCCGCGCTCTACGCGAATCACCGGCTTGAAAACCGAAGGTACGGCTTCCTGGACCTCAAAGCGGATACGGACCTTTCCAAACTTTCTTACGACGCGCTCTACCGGGCGAGCTTTGGCGGTGCGGTCATCGTGCGGTATCTTTCGGAAGCCGACGCGGAGGAATCCGACACGACCCTGCGCGACGGCGAGAACGTCGAGATCATCTGCGAGACCGCAAAGCGCTACCGCAACCGCGTGCTTACGGTATTTTGCCTGCCGCGGGCGTGCGAAAATCTGAAGCGGATGTTTTACGAAAACCTCGGGACGGTTTCGCTGGTCGAACTGCGGGAGGAATTTGCCGACGCCGCACAGACGAAGGCTTTCCTGAAAATGCTCGCCGGGGAGGCGGGCGTGCGAACCGATAAAAAGCTCTTTGAAAAGCTGGAGGAGGACCGCGGCTACCTCGCGCCGGAGCTGCACGCCCGATTTGACGAGTGGTACAACGACAAGCTGAAAAACGACGTTTATCCGCAGTATAAAGGGATCTCCGCCGTAAAGACGGAAATCGCCCTGTCCTCCCCGCGGGGCAGCGCGTATGACCGCCTGCGGGAGATGGTCGGGCTGGACGGCGCCAAAAGCGTTCTGGAAAAGGCGCTGCGTTCCTGCAAAATGCAGAAGCTCTACGCCGACAGGGGGTTCCCGCACGACCGATTTTCCATGCACATGGTCTTTACGGGCAATCCCGGCACCGCCAAAACGACGGCGGCACGGCTGTTCGCCCGAATTTTGAAGGACAACGGCGTGCTCTCCCGCGGACAGCTTGTGGAAGTGGGGCGGGCCGACCTCGTCGGGAAATACGTCGGATGGACGGCAAATCTGGTGCAGTCCAGATTCAAGGCGGCGCTCGGCGGCGTGCTCTTTATCGACGAGGCGTATTCGCTGGTGGAAAAGGACGGACTTTACGGCGACGAGGCGATAAACACCATCGTGCAGGAAATGGAAAACCACCGCGAGGAGGTCGTCGTCATCTTCGCGGGGTATCCCGAGCCGATGGAGCGCTTTCTCAACAAGAATCCCGGGCTTCGCTCCCGCATTGCGTTCCATGTGCCCTTTGACGATTACAGCACGCAGGAGCTTTGCGAGATTGCCCGGCTTATGGCAGAGCAAAAATCGCTTCGCCTTACCGACGGCGCCGCCGAAAAGCTGGCGCAGGTGTTTGACGTCGCCCGCAAACGCGAAGATTTCGGCAACGGTCGATACGTCCGCAATACGCTGGAGCAAGCGCAGATGAATCAGGCTTCTCGGCTGCTTGCGGTCCCGGTCGACAAGATCACCGACCGCGAGCTTATGACGATCCGTGCGGAGGATATTCCCCTCCCGCCGCAGACCGCGCCCGGGACCAGACGGATCGGCTTCAACGCCTGAATCTCGGAAATATTGATAAAAAATCAGCCGATCGAACGGGTTTTCCCCAATCGGCTGAATTTTTTTGCCTTCTCTTTTACGGCGTCACAGCAGTTTTTCGGTTTCCGCGCAGAGTTCCTCGGCGGTCTCCCAGCCGGACGCTTCGGCGAGCAGGGTATATCCGCCTGCGGCGTTCGGGAAAACGGTCACGCACCCGGTCGACCAGAAGATCCGTGCCGGGAAGGTGTCCTTCTGCGTCAGCGCCGCGATGCGCGCAGCGCGACGGTCGGCGGCTTCGGTCGCGGGGACGACCGGCAATTCCCGCCGGCAGACGAAGAAAGCGGGCAGGGCGCTCAGCGCTTCGTCCAGCGAGACCTTCCGCTCCTGCAGGCGCTTCGCGACGGTCAGGCAGAGCAGCACGCCGTCGTTGACGTACGGGCTGTTCGACGGCTGTTCCTCCATGTGCGTGCGGACCTCGTCCCGCCCGTCGGCGTACAGGCGCAGCTCCTTGCCCATATTGCGCAGGTAGTCCTCGACGGTTTTCGGCAGGCGTGCGGGCAGGTAGACCTTCCGCTCGTCGCTTTCGGCTGCTGCGAGGGCGACGAGGTGCCAGTAGGTCAGCGGCTTGCCGGAACGGGTATAGGCGCAGGCGCGCCGTCCATCCGGGGAGACCGTGAAGTTGTCCGCATTCTCCCCGTAGGAGACGTCCGCGCCCAATTCCTTCGCGTTGGAGAACAGGAATTCCCCGGCGTCGTCCCGCCGCGTGACGGAAAATTTCACCCCGGAAAGCGAACCGACCTGCTCCTGCAGCCATACGCAGTACCGGCGCAGCACGCGGTCCTCGCCGTCCGGGAATACGGCGGGCTGCGGCGTGATGCAGCGGTCGTACTGCTCGCCGCGCAGGCGGGATTCGATCTCCCGCTGGGCTTCCCGCGTCAGCGGCAGTCCGCTGCGGTCACAGAACCAGAACCGCACCCGTCCGACGCTCTCGCGCAGGTCCACGAACACCGCCATGTCCAATTCGTACTGCCGCACGGCGAACGAGATGACCGCCGGGAACCCGTCCCCAAGCTCCCAGACCTTCGCGCCGGCGTCCTGCGCCCCACGCGAAAGCAGTTCCGCGTACAGGCGGCTGCCGGCGGACGGTCCGTGCAGAATGCCGAGCTTCAGCTCCCGCCCCGGGGTCTTCAGGGCGCGTCCCAGCCGCAGGCAGAAACTGCTGTCCAGCTCCGCACGGTCGCCCTGGATCTGCTCGTCGCCGAACCAACGCCTGTCCAGTGCGCCGAAGACGTACCGTTCGCCCACCGACGCGTTCTTCCCGACCAGCAGTCCGCCCTTCAGGCGCACCCCGGCTTTCAGCGACGCGCCGTCCTCCAGCACGGTATTCTCACCGATCACGCAGCCGGGCGGCACCGTGCAGCCTTCCCCGATCCGCACGCCGGAACAGAGGATACTTCCCTCCACCCGCGAACCGCTCCCGACCGAAACGCGGTCATGCAGGACGCTCGCACGGACCGTCGCGTCCGGGGCGATCGCGCATTCCTGCCCCGTGACCGTCTGCCCGTCGGACAGCGCCATGCAGCAGCGGTAGTAGCTTTCCGGCGTGCCGACGTCCCACCAGTGCCCCGGCAGGACCTCGCCGAACACCTCGATCCCGCGTTTCAGCAGGCGGGGAAACAGGTCCCGCCCGAAATCGAACTTCATGCCCTCCGGCACCTCGTCGAGCAGCGAGCGGTCGAGCAGGTAGATGCCGGTCGATACCAGATCCGACGCCGTGTCCCGCCACGAGGGTTTTTCGGAGAAGCCGACGATGCGGCTCCCGTCCAGCGTGACCACCCCGAACTCCCCGGGGGCTTCCGCGTGGGTCAGCAGGATGGTCGCGAGCCGACGCTCCTTTTTATGCCGTTCGTAGGCGCGACGCAGGTCGAAATCCGTCACGGTGTCGCCGGAGAGCACCAAGACCGTGTCCGCAAGCCTGTCGCGGACCGCCCGCACGCTCCCGGCGCTCCCGAGCGGAACGCTGCCCTTGACGGTTTCCAGCTCGATATTCGGGTCGCGGTACAGGTCGAACGCCTCCGGCAGGGCGCAGACGGTCAGCAGCGCGTCCGTCCAGCCGTTCCGCTTGAGGCAGTCGGTCAGCCGGGTCAGTACCGGCGTGCCGCAGACGGGTACGAGGGGTTTCGGCAGGTCGTCCGTGATCGGCGCGAGCCGGCTCCCCATGCCGCCCGCGAGAATGACGACTTCCCACCGTCGTTCGTTGGATTGCTGTTCCATGGTCATAACCATTCCCTTCCTGTTTTCGGTAGTTTGCCCCAAAAAAAGAAAAGGTATGTAAATCTTTCGGAGTCGGCTCATGTCCGCCTCCGAAACGACATTTTGATCGTATATTTTTAGGGCTGCCGCACACGCGGAAAACCCGTGGCGCAGCAGCCCCTTGAAATTCAATATACCAAGCAGTCCGGAAAACCGTCCCGCTTCGGTCCGTCCGCCTTTTTACGAGACGCGGCGGAAGACCATCGGGAAGACCAGACCATCCGCGTCCGTTGCCCCGGACGCCAGCCCGGTCAGGCGCAGTTCGTCCGCCGTAAGTTCGTACTTCAGCGCTTCCGTTTCCCCCGTAGACTTGCAGGTCAGCACGCCGTTCTCGGCGGTCCATGTGCCGCTTTCCGAAGTGGCAGCCAGCTCGTCCAGACCGAGCGCGTCGTCCGAAAGGGAATCGTCGAGCATTTTGTCCAGCGTCGTCCCGTTCTGCGTCATCAGTTCATCCAGCGTCATGCCGTTCTGCTTCGCCATTTCCTCCAGATACGCGGTCATGCCGTCCCGCAGGGTGCTGCGGACCGCGTCGAACGCCGTATGGACGGAATCCCCATCGATCTTCAGCGAATACGAACCGCTCTCTTCAAACGCATAGCGAACCGTGATCGGAAGGCTGTCCACATGGAGATACTTCGCCATCGTCGCATCGGTGGCAAACGACGCGTTGAGCGCGCTGCTCATTTCCAGCGTGCCTTCCCAGGTGCCGACCAGCGTCGCTTCCCCGGTCTGCGTCCCGGTGCTGACCGTACCGCCGTTTGCCGCACCACCGTTTGCCGTACCATCATTTGCCGTGCCGCCGTTTGCCGTACCGCCGCTTGCCGTACCATCGTTTGCCGTACCGCCGCTGACCGTTTCCGTCTGGCTCTCGCTGCCGGACGACGTCGTCGTATCCCCCGACTTACAGCCGGCGAAGGCGAAAAGCGTTCCGAGCGCCAGAACCAAGCACAGAAGCGCCGCAGCGACACGTTTCTTGTTGCAATTCATCATGTAAATACTCCTTTTTCCGGGCGGCTTTGCACCCTTGTTTTTTCCAGTATAGCACCCCCCCCCCCC
>CANQVQ010000060.1 GCA_947627335.1 uncultured Clostridia bacterium
CGGTTCGCCGTCCCCGTATCTCACGCGGCAGGCGCTGCACGCGTCGTCGGTGGAATTGGTCCACCCGCTGACCGGGGAGGCGCTGCGGCTGATCTCCCCGTTTCCGCCGGACTTCGCGGAGGCGCTGCGGACCTTGCGGGAGCATTCGGCGCTTTGAACCAAACGGAAGGGGAGGGATTCGCATCAAACGGAAGGATCGCGAGGACGAAGAGTCGCCCGACGCGCAGGAACCGACCGAACCGAAGAAATCGGTTTGGCGGCGGATCCTGGAGTTTCTTTTTAACCCGCATTTGTTGATTTGTGTCGGGATCGCATGGCTTTTGACGAACGGTTGGTGCTACCTGTTCGTCCTCTTCGGCACCTGGTTCCGCATCTCGTGGATGCTGGCGGTCGGGAGCGCTTGGGCGGCGCTGCTCTGGCTGCCGCTCACGCCGGAAAAGCTGCTGACGCTGGCGATCGCGGTGTTCCTGCTGCGGCTGCTGTTCCCGAAGGACCGAAAGACCTTGCAGGTGCTTCGCAAGGAGGAGGACGCCCTGCGGCGCAAACTGCACGGCTGGCTGGCGCGCCGCCGTCGGAAAAAGCAGGTCAAGCGGCTTCGCAAGGCGCTGACCCTGCGTCGGGAAGCCGGCAAACCGCTTTCCCCGCCGCGGGAGGGCAAAAAAACTGAAGAAAGCCTGTCCAAAGGGGCGTGACCCCTCCGGGACAGGCTTTTTGTTCGCCTTTTTCGCTTTTTTTTAGACGTTCAGCGACGTGATCAGCAGGGCGAGCAGGACGATCAACTGGTACGCGACGAGGATCAACTGCGTCCGCCCGGTCGGCTTCGGGATGCGGATGCGCAGGATGAACCCGATCGCGACCAGCAGCAGCACCAGACGGAACAGCCAGTACACCGGATGCCCGACCAGCAGGTGGACGATGACCAGAAGCGGGAACACCCCGACCGTGAACGGGATCGGCACGCCGGTGAACTTGTTGCTCTTGAGGTTGGGCGAATCCAGCGCCACTTCCATGTTGAAGTTGGCGAGCCGCGTCACGCCCGCGAACGCGAACAGCAGGTAAATGAGGATGTCGAAGGTCCCGTTGTAGCCCATCCAGTACGCCATGAAGCAGGGCACGACGCCGAAGCTGACGACATCGCACAGACTGTCAAGCTGCACGCCGTAGTAGCGCACACGCTTCCCGGCGGACGGATTGGCACGGGCGATACGACCGTCCATCATGTCGCAAAGCCCCGCACTCGAATAGGCGACCATCGCGAGCGTATAATGCCCCTGCTCGATCAGGAAGCAGGAAAGCAGGGCGCAGAGCAGCCCGAGGATCGTCACGAAGTTCGCAAGGTTGTAGTAGCCGATGACAAATCTGTTTTTCATGGGGTTTACCATTCCTTTCTATGGGCTTTGGAAGTTTTGTCGAGCGCAGAAGTTACAAAACCTCCGCCTGAAAAACGACCCGTTTTTCAGACTTCAAACCTCCTTGGTTTCGCGTTGGAAGCGTTTCTTCGGCGGAAGCGCTTTGCAGATACGGTAGAGCCTGCAGTAGCTTTCCTGCCGTTCGCGGGCGACGTCGCCGTCCGAAACGGCCTGCAGGATGCGGCATCCGTCCTCGCACAGGTGCGTGCAGTGGGAATACCGACAATGCCCGAGATAGGGACGAAATTCCGGGAACAGGTCCGGCAGCTCCTCCGGCAGAAGGCGGGCGCACCGCTCCGGGTCGAGCATCGTAAAGCCCGGCGTGTCCGCGAGGTAGGTGCCGCCGCCGAGCGGGTGCAGGGAAGTCGTGCGGGTGGTGTTTTTGCCTCGCCGCAGTTTGGCGGAAAGTTCGCCGATCTCGGCGTTCAGCCCGGGAAAGAGGCGGTTGAGCAGGGTGGATTTCCCGACCCCGGACGCCCCGCAGAAAACCGACGTTTTTCCCCGCAAACGGTCAAAAAGCGCGTCCGCGCCGACTTTTCCGCGTTCGGAGATCCGAAAGACGGGATACGGCGTTTTGCGGTAGACGGCTTCGAGCGCTTCCGCGCCCCCGAGCTCGCATTTGGTCAGCGCGAGGATCGGCAGGATCCTCTGCTTCTCCGCGAGGACGGTCAGCTCGTCCAGCACGAACGGCGACGGCGCGGGCGACGCGACCGCGACCACCAGCACCAGCAGATCGACGTTCGCGACCGGCGGACGCACGAGGCAGTTGACGCGTTCGTGCAGCACCCGGATAAACCCGGTGCCGTCCCCGTGGGATTCGACGGAGACGCGGTCGCCCGCGAGCAGCTTGTACCCATCCTTGCGGATACCGGACCCCGCCCGACAGCGCAGGACGCCCTCCGCGGTCTCCACCAGGTACAACCCGTTCTGCCCGCTCAGCACCAGCCCCCGCGACAGCTCCTCACCAGAAGTCGGCATAATTCACGGCGTACAGGATCACCGGCTCCGCCTCGTCGTCGTCGATGGGGACCAAAGTCCCCTCCGCGACGCTCTGCGTGACCATTTTCGTGTCCTCGGTGATTTGCGGATTGACCTCCGGGTAGAAATTGGACCTTTGCATACTTTCAACGAATTCATCCGGGTCGCTCGGCAGGTAGATGCCCGGCATAACGTTCCCGTATACCGTCGCTTTGTACGCGACGCCCAGCGCATCCAGCTTCGCCTGCGCTTCCGGCAGGCTCATTTGCGAAAGGCTCGGCATCCGCACGGCGGGACGGCTGACCGTCAGCGTGATCTCCGAATGGGCGGGCAGCGTGGCGCCGACCTCTTCGGACATGGAGAGAACCGTGTAATTCCCGCCTTCGGTCGGAACGTATTCGATCTTCGGCGTGTACAGCGCATACTCGCACCACTTCATCGCGTCCTCCTGGGACAACCCGACGCAGTCCGGCAGAGCGTCCCCGGTGGTCGAAGCGGTCCGCGTACACAGGTAGACGACGACTCTGTCGCCGTACTTGTATTCTTCCCCGGCGGCGGGCGTCGTCCGCGTGACCTGATCGTCAAACAGGACGTTGAGGCTCGGGTCGGTCTCGATTTCAAACTGGATCAGGTCCACGTCCACATGGCTCTGCTGGAGCAGCAATTTCGCATCGATCTTCGTGTACCCGATCAGGTCCGGCATGATCTGCATGGAATCCAGCTTGTTGACGACGACGGAATCGAAGCGAAAGATCGCGTCCGTGCTTTTGCGGGACGCCCCCGGGATCGGCTCCGTCGAAAGGATGACGCCGTCCTCCTCGTCCGGGTTGGTCGCGTAGGAGACTACCTTATCGTCGATGACAAAGGTTTTCCCGTAACTGCCGTTTTGCAGCCTTGCCCGCAGTTCCTCGTTGTACACCTCGCCGACGATGTTCGGGAAGTTCGTCGTGATCTCCTTCTCCTTTTCCTCGTCTCTGGCGGGGAAGATCCCCTCGAAGAAGGCGAGCCCGAGCAGGACGCCGACGACCAGAGCGACCGCCATGAACGGGATGAACAGCCCCAAAATGACAGGGAACATGGTCCCGCTGTGCCCGGAGCGCTTCTTTTTCTTCTTTTTCTTCTGTGCGGTCTTATGGTCCGCCTGCTCCTGCTTTTTCGCCTGCTTCTGCTGCTCCCGTTCCCGCTCGGTGATGGTCTTTTTGCCGAGCGACTGGGCGATCTCCTCCTCGCCGTAGGGGGTGATCTCCGCCGTGTCGATCATGTCGATGGAAACGACGTTCGTGTCCCCGATGGACGACGTGCCCTCGCCGGAAAGGGAGAAGATGGCGTCCGGGTTGCGCAGCACCCATTCGATCGCCTTGGACATCGAATGTGCGGAGCGGAAGCGATCGGCGGGATTCTTCATCATCGCCTTGAGGATGATCTGCGACACCCCGACCGGAATGGAAAGCACGAGGTCACGCGGATTCGGCGGTTCGTCGTTGACCTGCATCGCGGCGACCGCCATCGGGCTGTCCGCCTTGAACGGGAGCGTCCCCGTGACCGCCTCGTACAGCAGGATGCCGACCGAATAGATGTCCGAACAGGCGTCCGTCTCCCTGCCGCTCGCCTGCTCCGGGGCGATGTAGTAGACGGTGCCGACCGCCTTGCCGCCCCCCGCACCGGCGGACGTCGGGATCTTCGCGATGCCGAAGTCCATGACCTTGATCTCGCCGTTCTTTTGCAGGATGATGTTCTGCGGCTTGATGTCCCGGTGGATGACCCCCTTGCTGTGGGCGTGTTCGAGCGCACGGAGGATCTGCAGGACGTAGATGCACGCCTCGTTCCACGGCAGGGCGCCCTTGTTGTCGAGGTATTCGCGCAGGGTGATCCCGTCGATGTATTCCATGACGATATACTTGATGTCCGGGTAGATCGCCACGTCGTAGATGCTGACGATGTTCTTGTGGGAGAGCATCGCGACCGCTTTGGACTCGTCGATGAAACGGTGTTCGGCCTGCTCGTTGCCGTTGTACTCGTCGTTGAGGATCTTGATGGCGACGATGCGGTTCATGACAAGGTCCTGCGCCCGCAGGACGCAGGCCATTCCGCCCACGCCGACGAGTTCGAGGATCTTGTATCGCTTATCCAGCACCTTGCCGATATAGTTGGTGTAATCGTTCATTCGGTTCCTTCCAGCCTTTCCGTTCAGTCTTCGAGCAGGATGGCGGTGATGTTGTCCAGTCCGCCGTGCCGATTCGCCCGTCGGATCAGTTCGTTGACCCGTCCGCGCAGACCGGGCGGACCCTTCCAACCGCGTTCGCATCCGCTGCCGTCGATCACCGACGCGAGTTCCTCCGGCGGGAGCATATTGTACAGCCCGTCCGAGCAGAGCAGCGCCCGTTCAAACGGCGGGACGCGGTAGAAATCGGTCTCGACCTCCTCGCCCTCGCCGAGCGCCCGCAGAATGATGTTGCGCTTCGGGTGTTCCGGCGCCTCCTCCGGGGTGATGACCCCGCGATCGACCAGATACTGCACATAGGAATTGTCCCGCGTGACCGCACGAAGCCCGTCTTTATCCTGCACATACAGCCGGCTGTCGCCGACGTTGACCGCGAAATCCCCGCGACCGCACCGAAAGAACGCGACCAGCGTCGTGCCCATACCTTCCAGGTCCGGGTCCTCCGCCGCACGGCGGTAGACCTCGGCGTTCGCGTCGTTCACCGCCTGCTTCAGCAGGTCCTCGACCGCCTGCTCGTCAAACCCGTCGGACGAACAGCGGGCGAACCCGGTTCGGACCGACGCGCAGAAGGCGCGGACCGCCGTATCGCTCGCGACGTTCCCGCCGCGTGCGCCGCCGACCCCGTCGCAGACGACCGCGAGCGTGTATTCGTTTCGGTTTTGCAGGGCGTAGGAGTCCTGGTTGGACTTGTACCGTTGCCCGATGTCGGACTTTCCGTAGCCTTTCAAGTGGGGCGCCTCCTTTCGTCAAAAGGTTCCCGTTTTGCGTTATTCCCGCGTTTCCCGGTTCGCACGCAGCTGCCCGCAGGACGCGTCGATGTCCCCGCCGAGCCGCCGTCTGACCGTCGTGCTGACCCGATAGGTCCCTTCCGTGATCTGCGCGAAGGTCTGGATCGCCTGCTGTTCGCTGCGGCGGAATGCCTTTTCGCGGATCGGGTTGACCGGGATCAGGTTCAGGTGCGCCAGCCGACCGCGCAGCAGCTTCCCGAGCGCGTGCGCGTCCTCCGGCGTGTCGTTGACCCCGGCGATCAGCGCGTACTCGTAGGAGATGCGCCGCCCGGTCGCCGCCGTATAGCGGTCGCACGCCGCGAGCAGCTCGCGCAGACTGTACTTCCTCGCGATCGGCATGATCTCCCGCCGCTTTTCGTCCGTCGGGGCGTGCAGGGAGACCGAAAGGGTCAGCTGCAGGTCCTCCTTCGCCAGCCGGTCCATCCGTTCGACCAGCCCGCAGGTGGAAAGCGAGATGTGCCGCATCCCGATCCCGAGCACCTCTTTTCGGTTGACCAACCGCAGGAAGCGCAGGACGTTGTCGTAGTTGTCGAGCGGTTCGCCCATGCCCATCAGCACGATGTTGGAAACGGTTTCCCCGGTCTCCTCCTCCGCCCGCCGGACCTGCAGCAGCATTTCCGACGGCTCCAGCGACCGCACCAGCCCCGCCTTGGTAGACGCGCAGAACGCGCAGCCCATGCGGCAGCCGACCTGCGTGGAGATGCAGACCGTGTTCCCGTGGCGGTAGCGCATGAACACGCTTTCGACCGCCTCCCCGTCCTGCAGGGCGAACAGGAACTTGACGGTCCCGTCGAGCTTGGAAACCAGCTTGCGCTCGGTTTCCATGCCGCGGATCTCCGCCGTTTGCTCCAGCGTTTCGACGAAGCGGGCGGGCAGGGTCGTGATGTCCCGGAAGCATCGCGCTCCGTTGGCAAGTCCCTGCGCCAATTGCCGCCCCCGGAACGCCTTTTCCCCGTGCGAAACGGCGAATTGCTCCAATTCCTCCGGAAAAAGGGAGAGCAGATCGGTCTTTTCCATTCAGTCGTTTCCTTTCCGCAGCCTTGCGGCGTAGAACCCCTCGCAGGCTTCCCCGTTCGGCAGGAAGGTCTTTTCCTCCTCCAGCGTGAACGACGGGTGGGTTCCGAGGAACGCTTTCACCTGTTCGCCGTTTTCCGCCCGGTTGAGCGTGCAGGTCGAATACACCAGCACACCGCCCGCCCGGACGTAGTTCGCCGACGTTTCGAGGATGCGCTTCTGCGTTTCCGGCAGTTCCGCGAAGGCGGACGGGTCCTTGTAGCGCAGTTCCGGCTTCGCGCCGAGCGTCCCCAAACCGGAACACGGCACGTCGCACAGCACGCGGTCGGCTTTCCCGGCGAGCGACGGGACGAAGGTCCGCGCATCGCGCTCCTCGGTTTCGAGGATGGTCAGCCCGAGCGTTTCCGCGCTCTTTTTCAGCAGGGAAAACTTGTTCCCGTGCAGGTCCGAGCAGAGCACACGCCCCCGGTCCCGCATATCCATCGCCGCACCGAGCGCTTTTCCGCCCGGGCAGGCGCAGACGTCAAATACGGTCTCCCCCGGCTTCGCGCCGAGCAGCCGCACGGCGTACTGCGAGCCGTACCCCTGGATCAGGTACGTCCCGTCCGCCGCCTCCCGAACAACCTGCGCGTGCAGGGCGGGGGAGCGGACGGTCAGCGTTTCGCCGTCCCGTTCCGCGTCGAACTTTGCGCGCAGCGCTTCCGCGTCGCCCTTGAGCGGGTTGACCCGTAACCGCAGCGGCTGTCGGACCCCGAAGGACGCCAGAATGTCCTCCCAATCGTCCGGGTACTGCGCCCGAAGCAGGTCCGCGATCCCGTCGCACACCGAATACCGCACGGCGGCGGGCTGTTCCGCCAACCCCCTGACCGCCTCCGCCTTTTCCCGGCAGAGCGAACGCAGGACGGCGTTGACGAACCCGGCGCGCCTTTCCCCGAACAGCTCCTTCGCCAGCTTCACGCTTTCGTCGCAGGCGGCGCTGTCCGGCACGCGGTCCATATAGAAGATCTGGTAAACGCCCATGCGCAGGATCTGCCGCACGCCGCGCTCCGGCTCCCGCGAGCACCGCCGCGAAAGCAGGGAATCCAGCGCCCGCCGTTTTTCGGTCACGCCGAACACCAGCGCCGACGCGAACGACGCATCCCGCTCGGACAGCCCGCGCAGGTTCCCCAGCGCGAGGTTCGCGAACGCCCCGTCCCGCTCGACGCGCTCCAGCACCCGGTAAGCGGTCCCCCGCGCCGCGTCATGCATGGAACCGAAGCCCCGCTTTGTCCCGCAGACCGTTCCAGAACCCGAAAGCGTCCATCTTTCCCTTGCCCTCCGGCTGCACGACCGTCAGCAGGACGCTCCCGTCCGCGCAGGCGACCTCGACGCCGTCCTTTCCGGCGGAAAGCACGGTCCCCGGCTCGCCGCGACCGTCCGAAACGCGTGCGGCAAGCAGTTTGACCCGCTTTTCCCCGAGCAGACCGAACGCGGTCGGGACGGGGGAGAGGGCGCGAATGCGGTCGTGGGTCTGCTTCGCCGTTTCGCGGAAGGAGACGAACAGGTCGCCCTTTTTCAGCTTCGCCGCGTAACAGCTTTCGCCGCTCTGCTTCCGTCGCGGGACCGACCCGGATTTTGCGAGGTCCAGAAATTCTTTCAACGCTTCCGAACCGAGCGCGCAGAGCGCGTCGTGGTATTCTCCGCCAGTCATCTCCGGGGGGATCTCCATGGATCTTTGCAGGATGATGTCCCCGGTGTCCAGCCCTTCGTCCATATACATCATCGTCACGCCGCCGACCGTGTCGCCGTGCAGGATCGCCCGTTGGATCGGCGACGCCCCGCGCCAGCGCGGGAGCAGGGACGCGTGGACGTTCACGCAGCCTAAACGCGGGATCGCAAGCACCGACGCGGGCAGCAGCTTCCCGTAAGCGGCGACGACGAACAGCTCCGCGCCGACGTCGCGCAGCATTGATTCCGCTTCCGGCGTCCGCAGCGTCGTCGGCGTTTCGACCCGCAATCCGGCGCTTTCGGCGAGCTTTTTCACCGGCGACGGGGTCAGCGCGTAGCCGCGCCCCTTCGGTTTATCCGGCTGGGTCAGCACCAGCGCGACCTCCTGCCCCGCGTCGAGCAGCGTCCGCAGCGCACCGCAGGCGAAGTCCGGCGTCCCCATGAAAACCGTTCTCATGCGTGTCTCCTCATTCCGATTCCAGTTCTTCCATCTCCTCCGGCGTGAGCATACGGATCGCTTTATCCACATACAGCACTCCGTCGAGGTGGTCGAGTTCGTGGCAGAGCGCCCGTGCGAGCAGCCCCTCCCCGGTCAGCGTGAACGGCTTCCCGTCCCGGTCCAACGCCTGCACGGTCACCTTCATCGGACGCTTGACGATCCCGCATTCGTCCGGCAGGGACAGGCAGCCCTCGCGGTCCTCCTGCTCCCCTTCGGTCGCGGTGATGACCGGGTTGACCAGGTCGATGCGCCCGTCGCCGACGTCGATGACGACCGCACGGCGCAGCACGCCGACCTGCGGCGCGGCAAGCCCGACCCCGTTCGCCTCCCGCATGGTCTCGTACATATCGTCGAGCAGGGTGCGGGTGCGTTGGTTCACGCCGTCGAGCGGACGGCTGGTGCGGCGAAGCGCCGGTTCGTATGCGTCACGGGTCAAAATATGCAGCAGTGCCATGAAAATTCGCTCCTTTTGTGTCGGAAAAACGGATCAGACGACGGCGGGATTCACGTCCGCCTCCAGACGCGCCGAGCGGGGACATTTCGCAAGCCCCTGCGCGTACACGTCGGCGAAGAATTCCCGCGCCTTCGCGGAATCCGAGTATTTCAGGATCAATCGCTGACGGAACCGACCGCCGACGCGGTAGATCCCGCTCGGGTAGGGTCCGAACAGACGCAGCTTCACGTCCGGCTCGCGCTCGTGCGCATCCTTGAGCAGCGACGCGAATTCCTCCGCGAACGCCGAACAGACCGCCTCCTCCGGCGCGGACACGCCGAAAACCAGCATCGAGCAGAACGGCGGGAACTGCACCGACTTCCGCAGCCGGATCTCCGAGCGGTAGAACGCCTCGTAATCCTGCGTCGCCGCCAGCTGCAGCACCTCGTTGTCCGGGTTGTAGGTCTGCAGGATCGCAAGCCCCTGCCCGCTCTTCCGTCCGGCGCGACCGACCAACTGCGTCACGAGCGAGAAGGTCCGCTCCCCGGCACGGAAATCGTTCTGGTAGAGCGTGCTGTCGACGGAGATCACCCCGACGAGGTCCACGCCCGGAAAATCCAGCCCTTTCGCGACCATCTGCGTGCCGAACAGCACCTCCGCTTCGCGGTTCTCGAAGGCGGAAAGGATCCGGCGGTGTGCGGATTTTTCGCCGGTCGTGTCCGCGTCCAGCCGCAGTGCGCGGACGGTCGGGAACCGCTCCTCCAGTTCCTCCTGCAATTTCTGCGTG
>CANQVQ010000061.1 GCA_947627335.1 uncultured Clostridia bacterium
TCGTCGACCGGGAAAATGCCGTTCTTCGCCCCGGGTTCGATCGCCATATTGCAGATGCACAGCCGATCGTCCATCGAAAGCGACGAAACGCCCTCTCCCGTGAACTCCATACTGCGGTAGAGCGCACCGTCCACCCCGATCTTCCCGATGACGGTCAGGATCACGTCCTTCCCGCTGCAATGCGCGGGCAGTTTGCCGGTCAGGACGAAACGGATCGCGGACGGCACCTTGAACCACGCTTCCCCGGTCGCCATGCCGGCAGCCATGTCGGTACTGCCGACGCCGGTCGAGAACGCGCCGAGCGCCCCGTAGGTGCAGGTGTGGCTGTCCGCGCCGATGACGCAGTCGCCCGCCGTCACGACCCCCTGCTCCGGGAGCAGGGCGTGCTCGATGCCCATCTTTCCAACGTCGTAGAAATGGCTGATGCAGTGCGTGCAGGCGAATTCCCGGCACTGCTTGGACTGCTCCGCCGCCTTGATGTCCTTGTTCGGCACGAAGTGATCCAGCACGATCGCGATGCGATCCCGGTCGAACACCTCCGAAAAGCCCGCCTTGCGGAACTCGTTGACCGCCACCGGCGTCGTGATGTCGTTGCCCAGCACCAGATCCAGCTTCGCCCGGATCAACTGCCCCGCTTCGACCGACGGCAGTCCCGCGTGGGACGCAAGAATTTTTTGCGTCATCGTCATGCCCATATTTTTCCCTCCATATTTCGCCGTTCAACGGCTTTTCAGCGCATTGTTGAACGCGCTCACCAGCGCGTCCGCACCGGCGCGAATGATGTCCGTATGCTGTCCGGCGCCCCAGTACATCCCGCCCTCCGGGAATTCCAGCCCGATATAGGCGACCGCTTCGCTTTGGGAGCTTTGGTTCTGCATACTGTGTTCGGTATACACCCGCAAGCGGTAACTCTGCCCGGTGAACGCCTTGAGCGCGTTGCTGACCGCGTCGATGGAGCCGTTCCCGGTCCCGGCGACGGTCTTTTCCTCCCCGTTCCGCGCAAACGTGATCTCCGCCTCCACTTCCGCACCGTGCTGGCAGAAATGCAGCCTGCGCACCGAAAGCGGTTCGCGGCAGTCGAAATAGTGTGTTCGGAAGATCTCCAGCAGTTCCGCCGGCTGCAGCTCCTTATGCTCCCGGTCGGAGATCCCCTTGCAGAGGTAGCTGAAATGCTCCCGCATACCGGCGGGCAGGACGTAGCCGTAGGCGTGCTCGAGCAGGAACCCGATCCCGCCCTTGCCGCTCTGGGAATTGACCCGGATGACGTCCGCGTCGTAGGTGCGGTTGATGTCGGTCGGGTCGATCGGAATGTACGGCACGGTCCAGCGGTCCAGCCGCTTCTCCTCCCGCCACTTCATGCCCTTGGCGATGGCGTCCTGATGGCTGCCGGAAAAGGCGGCGAACACCAGCGCCCCCGCGTAGGGGACCCGCTCGCCGACGTGCATACGCGTGCACGCCTCGTACACCCCGACAAGCCCCGGCATATCCGAAAAGTCCAGCCCCGGGTCCACCCCGTGGGTGTACAGGTTCATCGCCAGCGTCACCACGTCGACGTTGCCGGTGCGTTCGCCGTTGCCGAACAGCGTCCCTTCGACGCGGTCCGCCCCGGCGAGCAGCGCCAGTTCCGTGTCCGCCACGCCGGTCCCCCGGTCGTTGTGCGGGTGCAGGCTGAGCGTGACGTATTCGCGGTACTTCAGATGCTTGTGGACGTATTCCACCTGGCTCGCGTAAACGTGCGGCAGGCTCATTTCCACCGTCACCGGCAGGTTGATGATCACATTGTTGTCCGGTCCCGGCTCCAGCACGTCCAGCACCGCGTTGCAGACCTCCAACGCGTATTCCGGCTCGGCGCCGGTGAAGCTCTCCGGCGAATACTCGAACCGGAAGTTCCCCTCGTACTCGGACGCGAGCTGTTTGACCAGTTTCGCCCCGTCCACGGCGATCTGCTTGATCTCCTCGCGGGACTTGCGGAACACCTGCTCCCGCTGGGCGACGCTGACCGAGTTGTAGAAATGTATGATCGCACTCGGCGCACCCTTGCACGCCTCGAAGGTCTTGCGAATGATGTGTTCCCGGCACTGGGTCAGCACCTGCACGGTCACGTCGTCCGGGATCAGCTTTCGCTCGATCAGCGAACGCAGGAACGTGTATTCCGTCTCGGACGCGGCGGGAAAGCCGACCTCGATCTCCTTGAACCCGACGCGGAGCAACAGCTTGTAGAACGCCATTTTCTCCTCGAAACTCATCGGAATGACCAGGCTTTGGTTGCCGTCCCGCAGATCGACGCTGCACCAGAGCGGCGACTTCTCGATCCGGTCCTTCTTCACCCAGTCGAAGCAGTCCTCCGGCGGGAGATAGTAGCCGGGGCTGTATTTCGATGCGTTCATCATATCGTCTTTCCTTCCCTATTTCTGAATCAGTTTGAAGCCCTCGCTCTGGAGCGCTTCGGCGATCTGCCGGACGTGCTCGTGGTTGCGCGTCTCCATCGCGATGCGCAGGAAGCACCCGTTGACGCTCTCGCTCTCCGTCGTGCGCTCGTAATGGACATTCGTGACGTTGCCGCCGCAGTCGGCGATGATGCGGGAGACGTCCTTGAGCTGTCCCGGCTTGTCGAGCAGCTCGATCAGCAGGCTGGACGACCGACCGGCCTTCATCAGACCCCGTTCGATGACCCGCGAAAGGCTGGTCACGTCGATATTGCCGCCGGAGACCACGCTGACGACCTTCTTCCCCTCCAGCGGGAACTTGCCGAACATCGCCGCCGCGACGGACACCGCGCCCGCCCCCTCGGCGATCATCTTCTGCTTTTCGATCAGCGCGAGGATCGCGGACGAGATCTCGTCCTCGGTCACCACCGCGAGGTCGTCGACGTACTTGTTCACAAGCTCGAACGTGATCTCGCCCGGCTGCTTGACCGCGATGCCGTCGGCGATCGTCGACACCCGCTCCAGACAGCCGATCTTCCCCTCCTGCACCGCCTTTACCATGCTCGGCGCGCCCGCCGCCTGTACGCCGTACACCTTGATGGCGGGATTGAGCGACTTGATCGCGCAGGCGACCCCGGCGATCAGCCCGCCGCCCCCGACCGGCACGATGACCGCGTCGACGTTGTCCATCTCCTGCACGATCTCCAGCCCGATGGTTCCCTGCCCCGCGATGACGTCCACGTCGTCGAACGGGTGGACCAGCGTGTAGCCGAACTCCTTCTGCAGCGCCAGCGCTTTCTCGTAGGCGTTGTCGTAGCACCCTTCGACCAGGCAGACCTTCGCACCGTACTTCTTAGTCGCTTCGATCTTGGAGATCGGCGCCGTGTCCGGCAGGCAGATCAGCGACGGGGTCCCGGCTTTGGTCGCCGCGAGCGCGACGCCCTGCGCGTGGTTCCCCGCGGAGCAGGCGATGACCCCCCGCGCCTTTTCCTCCGGCGAAAGCATCGCGATCTTGTATCCCGATCCCCGCAGCTTGAACGAGCCGGTTTTCTGCAGGTTTTCCGGCTTCAGGTAGAGGTCGCACAGGTCCGTGATGCCCTCGGTATGGACCACGGCGGTCTTGCGCACGATCTCCTTGAGCACGACCGACGCGTGGAAGATCTTATCGACTGTCAGCATATGTTTTTCGTTCCTTTCCCCGCAAAAATGCAAAAGCACCCGTCTCAAAGCCTTTTCTTTGAGACGGGTGCGGCATTACGCCAGCCATCCGCGGTACCACTCAAATTGCGACCGTTTCGGGCCGCCGCTCAACGGGATCCGCCAATCCCTGTGCTTTCACGCAGCAATCACGGGAGGTATCTACTCCCCGTGCGGAACGCTTTCCCGCACGGCTTTCTGACCTCCGGCTCGGAAGTGAGGGGCTGCCGAATGCGCCCTGCCGGTTCGCACCGTTCACCGGCTCTCTGAAAGGGACGCGCCCGCCGCCGTCTTCGTCATCGCCTTTGTTATTGAATTATACCTATGATAGCACACCCCGACGGATTTGTCAACCCCGCATTCTGCCGAAAAAACCGCCCGATTCGCAAAAAATTCGTTCATTTTCCCCACATACGCACCGTTGCGGGGGGATCGGCGGGACGCGTCCAACGTTTCTCTACGGCTTTTACGGCAAAAAACGGTCACGGCGAGCAACCCGCCGCGACCGTGTTTGTACCCCGAAATATTCTTTAATACGCGATCCCCTGCGCGATCATCGCACGGGCGACCTTTTCAAAGCCCGCGATATTCGCGCCCGCGACGAGGTTTCCGGCGTCCCCGTACTTTTCCGCCGCGTCGTACGCGTTGTGGAAGATGTTGACCATGATGTCCTTCAGCTTCGTGTCCACTTCCTCGAACGTCCAGCCGTAGCGCATCGAGTTCTGGCTCATTTCGAGCGCCGACGTCGCGACGCCGCCCGCATTCGCGGCCTTCGCCGGTCCGAACAGCACGCCGTTCTGCCGGAACACAGCCACCGCCTCCGGCGTGGACGGCATATTCGCGCCCTCCGCGACGGCGATCACACCGTTCGCGACCAGCGCCTTCGCGCTCTCCTCGTCCAGCTCGTTCTGCGTCGCGCAGGGCAGAGCGACGTCGCACGGGACCGTCCAGATGCCCTTGCAGCCGGGCGTGTAGGTCGCCGTCGGCACGCGCTTGACGTATTCGGAGATCCGCGCACGCTCGACTTCCTTGAGCTGCTTGACGACCGCGAGGTCGATCCCGTTTTCATCGTAGACGTATCCGCCCGAGTCGGACATCGCGACGACCTTGCCGCCAAGCTCCGTCGCCTTCTGGTTCGCGTAGATCGCGACGTTGCCGGACCCGGAGATCACGACCCGCTTCCCGCGGAAGGACTCCTTCTTCATGCAGGAAAGCATTTCCTCGGTAAAGTAGCAAAGCCCGTACCCGGTCGCCTCCGTCCGTGCGAGCGACCCGCCGTAGGTCAATCCCTTGCCGGTCAGCACGCCGGTAAATTCGTTGCGCAGACGCTTATACTGCCCGAACAGGTAGCCGATCTCCCGCGCACCGACGCCGATGTCGCCCGCCGGGACGTCCGTGTCCGCGCCGATGTGCTTGGACAGCTCGGTCATAAAGCTCTGGCAGAACCGCATGACTTCCCCGTCGGACTTGCCCTTCGGGTCGAAGTCGGAACCGCCCTTGCCGCCGCCGATCGGCAGGCCGGTCAGGCTGTTCTTGAAGATCTGCTCGAATCCGAGGAACTTGATGACCGACGCGTTGACCGACGGATGCAGACGCAGACCGCCCTTATACGGACCGATCGCGGAATTGAACTGCACGCGGTAGCCGCGGTTGACCTGCACCTTGCCGTTGTCGTCCACCCACGAGACGCGGAACTGGATCTGCCGTTCCGGCTCGACAAGACGCTCGATGACCCCGTTCGCCTCGAACTCCGGCTCCTTCGCGACGACCAGCTCCAGCGATTCGAGGACCTCCCGGACCGCCTGCAGGAACTCCTTTTCACCCGGGTTGCGTTTCTCGACCTGCTCGTAAACGCTTGCCAGATAGGGGCTTTGAAATGCCATTTTTTCATTCTTCCTTTCGTTTTTGCATTGCGCTTTACCAGTTTACCCCATTTTCCGTGTTTTGTCAAGACCGAACCGGGCATTTTTCGCAATTTTTACCGGAAAAAGATTCCCTTGACAGACGGGAGAAAATGTGGTACAATCTACTTTGTGAAAAAATGCTGTCGAACGCGTGTCGTTCGCAAAAACGCTAAACAAGGAAGGAACGGAACCCTTTTATGGCAGTCTACATGATCGACTATGAAAACGTTAAGACCGGCGGGCTCAACGGGATCTCCCGCCTGACCGGGTCGGACCGGGTCATCATCTTTTACAGCGAAAACGCAAACCGTCTCACCTTCGACCTGCACCAACGCCTGATGGCGTCAACGGCGCAGATCGAGTACCGCGAGGTGTCCGTCGGCGGTCACAACGCGCTGGATTTCCAGCTCGTGACCTACCTCGGCTACCTGATCGCGCAGGAACCGAACGGGCAGTACCTGATCATCAGCAACGACCGCGGATTTGAATACGTCGTCAATTTCTGGCGTCGCGACGGGCTGAGCATCGGTCTGCTGCCCTATCTCAAGGACCCGGCGTACGCCCTGCAAAAGGCGACCCGTACCGACGTGCGTCCGCTCGCCCAGCCGGAACTCTCGGTCGCCGAGGACGAGCCTGCCGACGAACCTGCGAACCAAACGGTCGAGCCGGTCGCCGAGCCGATCCCGGACGAAGTCCCGGTTTCCGCCGACGAGCCGATCGCCGAACCGATCCCGGACGAAGTTCCCGAACCGGTCGCCGCCGAAGCGCCCGCCGCCGAAGCGCCCGCCGTCGAAGCGCCCGCCGTCGAAGCGCCGGTCGCCGAGCCGGTCGTCGCGGAACCGATCGTCGCACAACCGGTCGCGGAGCCGGTCGCCGAACCCGTCGTCGCGGAGAATGCCGCCGTCGAAACGCCGAAGCCCGCGCAGCCCCGCCGCACACGCGGCGGAAGGCAGCAGCGAAAGGCGGACAAGCCCGCCGAAGCGCCGGCGGAACCCGCGAAAGCCGAAAAACCCGCCGAGCCGCGCAAGCCCCGCGTCACGGTGCAGCCCGCGAAAACCGTGAAAACCGCGAACGCCTCGAAAGCCGCGACCGCCGACGCGCCCGCTCCCGAGGAGCCGGACGCCGGACCGGTCAAGCCCGCGGTCGCGCTCTCGCCGCAGCTCCGCACGGAACTGCGGGCGATGCTGGGGGATTCGGTCGCCGACGACCCGGAACTGCGCTACGTCATCGGCTGCGTCGAGAAGTACAAGACCAAACTCGGGCTGAATAACGCCCTCGTCAAGCGCTTCGGCAACCAGAAGGCGAGCGAGCTGTACCAGAAGCTCAAGCCCCTGCTCACCGAAAAGAAGACCGTTTCCGCCCCCCGCAAGAAGGAAAAGGCGGGCGTTTCGTAGATCCGTACAACAAAAAAGGGTGCGTTTGCAGGACGTTTCGTCCTCCAAAGCGCACCTTTTTCCGTTCAAACCAGACGCAGTCCCCGAAAGATCGGCAGCAGATAGCTCGCGCCGAACGTACCGAGCCGCTTCGGACCGAGATCCGTTCCGTCGGAAGCGCAGATCTCCCATGCGCGTCGGTAACTCAGCAGGACGGTCGCACGGGTGATGGACTTCTCGCGGCGGGACACGAACAGCTCGTTCCCGCGCACCTGATAGGTGAACGGCAGCCCCTTCGCGGTGAAATAGACCGTGTGCTGCCCCTCGCGCAGCGCGTCCCAGAGCGCGTCCGACGACAATGCGGCGCCCGTCATCGCCTATTCCCCGGCAAGGACCGACTGCCGTTCCGCCATTCCGCGGTAGACCCGACGGGGCAGGACGGCCTTGTAGGCGGGGCGAATGATCTTGTTGCCGTTGATAAGCTCCTCCAGCCGATGCGCACACCACCCGGACACCCGTGCGATCGCGAACAGCGGGGTGAACAGCTCCTCCGGGATCCCGAGCAGCTGATAGACGAACCCGCTGTAAAAGTCCACGTTCGCGCTGACGCCCTTGAACATCTTCCGCTCCGACATGATGACCTCCGGCGCGAGCCGCTCGGCGGTCGCATACAGCCGATACTGCTTCTCGGCGCCCTTTTCGACGGCGAGCTGCTCGACGAACCGCTTGAAGATCCGTGCACGCGGATCGGACTTGGAATAGATGGCGTGCCCGATGCCGTAGATCAGCCCGGAACGGTCGAACGCCTCCTTGCGCAGCAGCTTCCGCAGGTACGCACGGACCTCGTCCTCGTCCTCCCAGTCGCGGACGGACGCTTTCATATCCTCGAACATATGGCTGACCTCGACGTTCGCGCCTCCGTGCTTCGGTCCCTTGAGCGACCCGAGCGCGGCGGAGATCGCCGAATAGGTGTCCGTGCCGGACGACGTGACGACGTGGGTCGTGAAGGACGAGTTGTTCCCGCCCCCGTGTTCGGCGTGGATGACCAACGCGAGGTCCAAGATCCGGGCTTCCAGCGGGGTATACTGCCCGTCGATGCGGAGCATATGCAGTATATTTTCCGCCATCGAAAGCTCCGGACGCGGATCGTGAATGAAGAAACTGCTCTCCCCACGCCGATAGTAGGCGTAGGACTGGTAGCCGTAAAGCGCAAGCTGCGGGAACTGTGCGATCAGCTGCAAGCTCTGCCGCAGGACGTTCGGGATCGACGTGTCGTTCGCGTTTTCGTCGTAGGCGTAAAGTGTCAGCACCGAACGGGACATGGAGTTCATCAGGTCCACGCTCGGCGCCTTCATGATAACGTCCCGCACGAACGAGTTCGGAAGCTGCAGGTACCCGGCAAGCGCCTCGCGGAAGCGCGCAAGCTCCGCCCCGTCCGGCAGTTCCCCGAACAGAAGCAGGTAGACGATCTCCTCGTACCCGAACCGATTCTCCTGCACGAATCCGCGGATCAGCTCCTCGATGGAGTAGCCCCGGTAAAACAGCTGTCCGTCGCACGGCTCGCCGTCCGGCGTTTTCGCGACGATCTCGGAGATCTCCGTCAGCCCGGTCAGCACGCCGTTGCCGTTGAGGTCCCGCAGTCCGCGGTTGACCTGATAGCGGGTATACAGTTCCTTGTCGATGACCCCTTCCCGTTCGCAGAGCGCCGCCCAGCGAAGCAGGGTGTCGTTCGTGTTTTCCATTCCGTTCCCCTTTCCTTTCCGTCCGCCCCCGGACCAAAAATAAACAAAAACGCCTGCGGGGCGTTCTCCCGTAGGTCGATTGGAAATCCCATCTCTGTGTCCAGCATACCACAGTTTTGCGTTTTTTGCAAGCGTGTCACGCGAAAGTTTACAATTTGTTCTTA
Source organism: uncultured Clostridia bacterium (assembly GCA_947627335.1). Lineage (GTDB taxonomy): Bacteria > Bacillota > Clostridia > Oscillospirales > CAG-382 > Coliplasma. The sequence continues at coordinate 8,807 of CANQVQ010000061.1, forward strand.
TTATCCCCCCGAAAAGGGGATTTTTTGTCGATTATCCGCCCGGCAGGACGCCGAGGTCTGCAAGCAGGATCTTCGTGCCGATCAAAAGCAGCAGCAGTCCGCCGACCAGTTCCGCCCTCGCACGGAAGCGCGTCCCGCACAGTTTCCCGACGTACACCCCGACGCAGCACAGCGCGAACGTCACGACCCCGATGACCGACACCGTGAACAAAATCCCCCGATACGTCCCGCTCAGCGCGAACGCCACGCCGACCGCCAGCGCGTCCACGCTGGTCGCAAACGCGGGCGGGAGCAGCGAACGCAGGGCGAACGGGCGGTTTTCGCCGTCCCGCGAGGTCGCTTCCGGCGCGTCCGTGCGGCTTTCCGCGATCATGCGCAGACCGAGGAAAGCGAGCAGCAGGAACGCGACCCAATGGTCCACCTGCTCGATCCACGAGCGGAACGTCCGTGCAAAGCAGTAGCCGACGAGCGGCATGACCGCCTGAAAAATCCCGAACGTCCCGCCGACGGCGAGCGCCTGCCGCACGCGCAGGGAACCGACCGCAAGCCCCTTGCAGAGCGACGCGGCGAACGCGTCCATCGCAAGTCCCGCGGCGAGAAGCAGCAGCGACGGGAAACGCAAAGCCCTCACCCCCCTTTTCCCATTCCTATGCGGGCGCGAGGGCGGAAAGAACAGGCGGCGTCCCGAGCGTGTCGCGCTTTCGTCCGTGGGAGAGGGAAAAGCGGGACTTTGCGTCTGCGGAGAAGGAAGGCGCCGTGGGGCTTTGCGTTTGTGGTGAAGAGAAGCGCCGTGGGGCTTTGCCCCACACCCCATGCAAGGACCTTTTTGACTTAGGTTATAATATGAAGTGCAACAAGTGAAAAAAACATAGCAACTCAGAGAGA
>CANQVQ010000062.1 GCA_947627335.1 uncultured Clostridia bacterium
CCGCGTCGCCGCTGCTGACGAAAAAGGAGGGAACGCCGTGAGGATCCGCCTGCCGCAGGACGACCTGATCCTGCTCCCCCGCGAGGTGCTTTCCCGCCTGAAGGAGGCGTCCGGCGCGGAACTGAAGGTGCTTGTCTACCTGTTCGCGTGGAAGCAGGCCGAACCGGCGGAACTCGCGTCCCAGCTCGGCGTCAGCCCGTCGGAAGCGGAGTCCGCGCTGGCGTTCTGGCGCGGTGCGGGGCTTCTCGAAGCGGACGACAGCGCCCCGAAGAAGCCGGTCCCGGCGAGCACGTCGCTGTTCCGCAACTACGACAGCCACACCATCTCCGAACACCTCGACGGCGACAAGAACTTCCGCGCCTGCTGCGACCTGGTCGCCGAAAAGCTCCAAAAGACCCTGACCAAGAACGACTACAGCTCCCTGCTCTACCTCTGCGACTACGTCGGACTGCCGCCGGAGGTGGTCAGCGGGGTCGCCGCCTACTGCGAATCCAAGGGCAAGCGTTCGATGCAGTACCTGATGAAGACCGCCCTGAGCCTGTACGAAAACGACGGCGTGGACAGCTACGAAAAGCTGGAAGCCTACCTCACAAGGATCGAAAAGTCCAAAACCGGCGAAGCGCTGGTGCGTCGGCTCTGCGGGTTCGGCGAACGGGAGCTTTCGACGCGGGAGAAGGAATTGCTGGACCGCTGGTTCGTCGAATGGGCGCTGACGCAGGAATTGGTCCGCCTCGCCTACGAAAAGACGGTCGACGCCATCGGCAAGCCCAGCCTGTCCTATATGAACGTCCTGCTCAGACGCTGGTACGAAACCGGGCTTCTGACCCCGCAGGACGTCGAATCCAAGGACCGCAGGGCGGACGGCGCGGCCGCTTCCTCCGTCGCCGGGTACCAGGACGCGGACGAATTCTTCGAGGCGGCGCTGAAAGCCGGCTTCGATACCAAACTTCCATAAAAACGGGGCTTTCCGCGGAAAATTTGCCCCATACCGAATCCTAAAACCACGGGAGGTCCCCCATGAAAGTCATCGAAGCGCTCCGCAAAAAGGACGAGCAGCGGGCGGAAGCGGAAGCCGCCGCACGCCTGCGCACCGAGGAACTGTACGTCGCCCTGCCCGCCCTGCGGGCGCTGGACGCGCAACTCGCTTCCCACGGTCCCGCGATCGCGAAACTGGTGTTCGCGAAGGACCGCGAAGGGCTGTCCCGGCTGGAGGACGAGAACCGTGCGCTGCAGGAACGGCGCAGGCAGCTGCTGGTCGAAAGCGGATTCCGCCCGGACGAGGACGCGCCGGTCTACCGCTGCGCCGTCTGCCGCGACCGGGGGGAAGTGAACGGGTCGCTCTGCGCCTGCGTGCGGGAACTGGTCGCCGTCGATCGCTATACGTCGGCGGGGCTCGGCAAAGGGCTGCTCGGCAAGACGTTCGACAACTTCTCCCTGCGCTACTATACCGGCGAGGACCGTGCGCATATGGAGGCGCTGCTTTCCATCTGCCGCAGGTACGCCGAAGGATTCGGCGAGGATTCCCGCAGTTTGCTGTTCCTCGGCGGGACGGGGCTGGGCAAGACCCATCTGTCCGCCGCGATCGCCGGAGAAGTCGCGAAACAGGGGCGGGACGTGCTGTACGAGACTTCGCAAAAGCTGTTCGACCGCTACGAGAACGCCCGCTTTTCGCAGGAAACCGACGAACGGATCGAACGGTACGAGTCCTGCGACCTGCTCGTCGTGGACGACCTCGGCGCGGAATGTGCGTCGAAGTATACGGCGGCGACCTTCTTCAACCTGCTCAATACCCGCCTGATCAACGGCAAGCCGATGCTGATCAATACCAACCTCAACCGTCCGCAGCTGGAAAAGGCCTACGGCGGACGCGTGCTGTCCCGCCTGCTCGGGGAGTTCCGCGTGCTGAAGTTCGTCGGCACGGACGTGCGGATGCAGAAGATCGCCGGGGGTGCGTCCGAATGAAGTCCGTGGAGCTTTATACCGACGGCGCGTGCAGCGGGAACCCCGGTCCGGGCGGCTACGGCGCGATCCTCGTCTGCGGGAACGCGGAACGCGAACTTTCCGGCGGCGAACCGTCCACCACCAATAACCGCATGGAGCTGATGGCGGCGATCGTCGGGCTGGAGGCGCTGCGCGAACCCTGCCGCGTCCTGCTGACAAGCGATTCGCGCTACCTCGTCGACGCGGTCGAAAAACATTGGCTGGAAAACTGGGTCAGACGCGGCTGGAAAAAGGCGGACGGCAAGCCCGCGCTCAACGTCGACCTCTGGCAACGGCTGCTCGTCCAACTCGAACGCCACGACGTGACCTTCCGCTGGATCCGCGGTCACGCCGGTCACCCGTATAATGAAAGATGTGACAAACTTGCCGTCGCGCAATACCATTCCGGGTAAATTCGGGTACGTTCCTTCCCGCAGAAAAAACGAACGCCTTGCGGACAAACCGTGTCCGCAGGGCGTTTTCCTTTATTTTCCCACGCAAAAACGGTGCGGCGAGCGCTTCGCGGGAGCCGGCGACAACCGAGCCGCGACAAAAAACCAAGCAAGCACCGAACGAAACCCTCAAGGCAGGAAGGCAAACCCCTAATTTTGACCCTCCCCCGAAATCGACAAAGTCGATTTCGCACTGCGGGGGTTTGGGGGTTGTCACAACCCCCAACGTACCCCTCGTACTCCTTGTTCCTACGCCCGTCCCTCGATCAACGCTTCGATCCGGCACGCAGCGGAAAACGCCTCGCGGGCGAAGCGGTACGGGTCGGGCGACGCGCTTTTCAGCTCCAGCGTGAGCGGGAGCGCGGGATTCGCGTCGAAGTACGGACGCAAGCGAGCGGCGACGCGCCGAAAGTCGATGGACCCGGTGAACGGCAGCAGGTGGTCGTCCCGCTCGCCGAAGTTGTCGTGCAGGTGGATCGAAACCAAGTCGCTCCCGTAGCGCTCGAGGATCCCGAAGCCGCCGTCGTAAAGATTTTCGTGCCCGCAGTCGAAACAGAACTTCCGCGCAGGCGAGGACAGATTCGCGAATAAGTCGGCGAGATAGGACGTCTTGCGCAGATTCTCGAACGCGACGGCGACCCCTAACCGCTCCGCCTCGCGGCAGATCGACGCGTACCGCGCAAGCCCCAAACGGTTGAACGCGGGCGGGAAATCCCCGCTCGACAGGTGCAGCACCACGACCGGCACGCCGCAGGCGGCGGCGCCGCGTACGCAGGCGCGGAAATAACCCGCTCGCGCCTCCCCGACAGGACCGTCCTGCCAGATCTCGTTGACCCCGTGGTACTCCGCGTGGACCGTCTCGACCGCAAGCCCGGACGCGGACGCGGCGGAGATCGCCCGTACCCCTTCGCCGGAAAACCCCCACATCACGAACGTGTGCGTGAACCCGGCTCGGGCGAGCGCGTCGGCGCAGACGGACGGCGGGACCGACGCGTCAAACCGCAGATTGCAGGACTTGATCATGGCGTTCCCTCGTCGGCAGAGCCGCCCTCGTCCGTCGAAGCGTCTCCGTCCGTCGAACCGTCTCCGTCGGTCGAACCGTCCTCCCCCGTCGAATTGCCGTGCAGGTGCTCGGAGCAGACGCGGTTGTAGACCGCCCCACCGCTCGAACCGGGGGACTCGCCCTCGCCGTACAGGTTGTAATAGAACGGCACGTCCCGTACCTCCGGGTAGACGTAGTCCGACGGCACGTCTATATAAATATAGGAAGCGTCCGAGATGCGCACGTTGCGCGCAAAGCAGCGTTCGGACTTCTCCAGCCGCCGGAAGCCGACCGTGACCAGACTGCTTTCCGGGCAGCCGCACCCGGGCATACAGATCGCCTGCGTGTCACGGTCCCACTGCACGGCGATGTGCTTGTCGCAGGTCTCCACGGGCGGGTCCGCCTTGAGGTAGTAGAAATCGTCGGTCACGACGGACGCACCGCCGAGGTAATGCCCGATGTCGTTCTCGCAGGCGTCGGTCGCGAGCTTGCCGGAGATCGTGCAGACGCGCATCCCCGTCCCCTTCGCGTAGGCGACGGAATTCGGCTGCGTGAACGCCTTCGCGTAGGGAATGCCCTCCGCTTCGTAGTATTCGTAGATCATGCGGAACGCATGGTTCCAAAGCCCTGCGGCGGCGCCGCCTCTCGCGGTGATGGTCTTGTTGTTGTCGTAGCCGTACCAGCACGCACCGACGAGGTCCGGCGTGTAGCCGCAGAAGTAGAGGTCCTTGTTGTCGTTGGTCGTACCGGTCTTGGCGGCGACCTCCAGACCGAACTGCTTGTGGAAGTCGATGTAGCTCCGCGCCGTACCGTGCGGACCGGTGATGACCTTTTCGAGCAGCTTGGTCATCAGGAACGCCGTGGATTCGGAGTAGAGCTGCTCCGGCTCCTGCCGGTTATCCAGCAGAACTTCGCCCTGCGCGTCCCGCACGATGGAATAGGTACGGGCGTGCGAGGTCAGCCCGCCGTTGGCGAAACAGGCGTATGCCTGCGTCATCTCGCGCACGGTCACGCCGAGCGTGAACGACCCGAGCGAGAGCGGCGAAAGGTCCACGTCGGACAGGGTGGTCCCGTTCGCCGTGGTGTAGTTTTCCACCAGCGTCGTAAAGCCGGAACGCACCATGTTGTCGTACACGTTCCGCACGCCGAGCGCCTGACAGGTCTTGACCGCGACCGTGTTGAGCGAACGCTGAATGGCGTTTTCGAGCGAACTGCGGCCCGTGTAGTTCCGCGTGGCGTTGTTCGGCCAGAAGCCGGTGCTCTCGCTGTAAAGCGCCGGCACGTCGTCGCAGGGACCGACGTAGTTGTACAATCCCGTGTCCAGCGCATAGGCGTAGACGGCGATCGGCTTGACCGACGAACCGCACTGCCGCTTGCTCTGCGTGGCACGGTTCAGCCCACGGCTGATCTTCTTTTCCCCCCGTCCGCCGACGATGCCGAGCAGGTTGCCGGTCTTGGGGTCCATCACGCACATCGCCGACTGCGCCTGAATGCCCGTCGTGGCGGGCCAGTAGCTTTCGTCGGTGTAGACGGTTTCGAGGATCTTCTGGATCTGCGGGTCCACGCAGGTCTCGATCCGCAGTCCGCCCGAATAGAGCATGAGGGACGCGCTGCGCTCGTCCATATCCAGCTTCTCCATCAGGTCGCTGATCACGTCGTCGATGACCGCGTCGACGTAGTAGGAATGCACCTTTTCCGTGTAAATGTAGTTCTCCGTATCCTCCGCAAGCTGCAGCGGCGAATCGTAGGCTTCGTCGAACTCCTCCTGCGTGATCGCCCCCTGCCGAAGCATCTCGCGCAGGACGAGGTTGCGCCGTTCGAGGTTCTGCTGGGGGTTGATCAGCGGGTCGTACTGCACCGGCGACTTGCCGATGGACGCGATCGCGGCGCACTCGTTGAGCGTCAGGTCGCTCAACTCCTTGCCGAAGTACTCCTCGGCTGCCGCCCGGACCCCGTAGCACCCCTCCGAGAGGGAGATGGTGTTGAGGTACATTTCGAGGATCTGATCCTTTGTGTAATGGTCCTCGACGTAGCGGGCACGGTAGATCTCCTGGATCTTCCGCTGCATGGTGTTGTCGTTATCCCCCGTGACGTTCTTGATAAGCTGCTGCGTGATCGTCGAACCGCCGTACGACGAGCCGGACGGCACGAAGAAGTTGTAGACCGCCGAAAGCGTCCGCGTCTGGTCCACCCCCGCGTGTTTCCGGAACCGCTGATCCTCGATGCAGACGTACGCGTCGACCAGCTTCTCGGGGATGTCGTCGATGGAGACCCAGAGGCGGTTTTCCCCCGCGGACAGCCGGTCGTCCTCCATTTCGACGAGGTTGCCCGACCGATCCTCGTAGTAGAGTTCGGTCGTCAGGGAGGAATCGTAGCGGAGATTTTCCAGCTCCGGCACGGCGCACATCTCCTCGGAGGTGTATTTACTCAGGTAGATCATGAAGCTCATGCCCACCACGACGCCGACGACGGTCCCGACCAGCAGCACCGTGAACACGGCGCTGAGCGCATAGGTGACGACCTTGCGCAGGATGAACAGCAGGGTCTTCCCCGTGTACTTCCCGACGTTCCCCGCGACCCGAAGCGCTTTCCTGTCCTTTTTGACGGGCTTGCCCGCGTCGGACGCACCGCCGCTTTCGCGTTTCGCGCCGTCCGGGAGCAGTCCGCCCGCGACCCGGGTCTTGCCGTTCACGTCGCCCGAAGCGCCGTCCGGCGCGTCGAACAGGCGGGTCTGCCCGCCGCCCGGTTCCCCGTCCGTCGGGGGCAGCAGGTCGTCCAGGACGCCCTTTTCTTCGTCCGCATTTCCGTCCGTCGGGGGAAACAGGTCGTCCAGGATGCCCTTTTCCTCCCCGCCGCCCGGTTCCCCGTCCGTCGGGGGCAGCAGGTCGTCTAAGATGCCCTTTTCCTCCCCGCCGTTCGCGTTTCCGTCCGTCGGAACCGAGCGGTCGCCCGGAACCCCTTCCGCGTTCCCGCCGTCCGGCCTGCGATTTGCCGGGACGAGGAGGTCGTCAAAGAATTCTTCCTCTTTCTCCTCGCGGAAGCCGTTCTCCTTCTCCATCTATCGATGTCCCATCCTTTCCTATGCGTTCCGCCCGTCCGCCTTCGCGTCCTTTACCGCGACGTTCCCGGCGCCGAGCAGACTTTGCAGCGTCGCGAGCAGTTCGCCGTCCAAACGGCAGAAACTCCCCTTGACCGCCCGCAGTTTTCCCTCTCCGGCGAAGTACACGAGCACCCGACAGTCCCCCGGGTACTTCCGCACCTCCGCGAGCGACGCGTCCAGCGCCGAACGGTTTTCCGCCGTCACGCGCAGGTACAGCGACGCCGAGGCGGGCTTTTCCACCTCCAGTATAGCACGCTTTCCGCCGGAAATTGTTTCCGGGTTGGAAATATTTTTCAAAATCATCCGCAATTCGGCGTTCGCCGGGGGTGCGTCCCCGCCGTTTTCGCCGTTTTCGGCGAGTTCGACCGTCCCGTCGAGCAGCAGCGCCGTCCCCGGGACGAGCTTCTCCCCGAAGCGGTCGTACGCCGACGGAAAAACCGTCACGCGGACGTCCCCCGTCTCGTCCTCGGCGGACAGGAACGCCATCGTGTCCCCCTTGCGGGTCTGCCGTACGCGTTTCGCCGTCAGGGCGCAGAGCAGGCGGCAGGACGCCCCGTCCCGCAGTTTGCCGCTTTCCAGCCGTTCGCGCAGGGACGAAACCGTCTGCGCACCGGTCTGCTCCCGCACCCCGGCGAATCGGTCGAGCGGATGCCCCGAAAAGTACAGACCCGTCTGCTCCTTTTCCCCGGCGAGCCGCTCCGCGAGGGGCATCCGTTCCTCCTCGGAGAGGTCCAGACGGATCGCGACCGCCTCCTCGCCCGGTTCGTCGAACATCCCGACCTGCCCGACGAGGTTCTGCGCACGCAGTTCGGCGAGCTTTGAAAGCCCCCACTCGACCTCGGACAGCAGTCCGCTGCGGGCGAACCCGAACCCGTCCAACGCACCGGCGAGCGTCAGCGCATGGACCGACTTCGGCGGCGCGAACGCGCACACCCGGGTCAGCAGGTCCTCCGGCGAACGGAAAGGACCTTCCGCCTCCCGCTCCTCGACCAGACGGCGTGCGAACAGGTCGCCCACCCCCTTGACGGCGGCAAGCCCGTAGCGGATGTCCCGCCCCTCGGCGGAGAATCCCGCGAGCGACCGATTGACGTCCGGCGGCAGGATGCGGATGCCGAGCGTGACGCACTCGGACGCGTAGGTCCGCACCTTGTCCGTCCCTCCGCCCGCATTGAGCAGGGCGCAGAGGTAGTGCTGCGGGTAGTGCGCCTTGAGGTAGGCGGTGCGGTAGGCGAACAGGGCGTATGCCGCCGCGTGGCTCTTGTTGAACGCGTACTTCGCGAACTCCCGCAGGGTCGAAAACAGCTCCGACGCCTTTTTCCGCTCGACGCCGTTCCGCTCGCAGCCGTCGAGGAACGCCTGCTCCTCCCCCTCCATCTCGTCCATCCGCTTGCTCTTCATCGCGTGGATCAGCACGTCGGCGTGTCCGAGCGTGAAGCCGGCGAGGTTCCGGCAGATCTGCATGACCTGTTCCTGAAACAGCAGACAGCCGTAGGTCTCCCGCAGGATCGGCTCCAGTTCCGGGACGAGGTAGACCGTCTTTTCCGGGTGCGCACGGTTGCGCAGGAAGGTCTCGATCGAAAGCGACGGACCCGGTCGGTAGAGCGAGATGACCAGCATCAGGTCGGCAAAGCAGGTCGGGCGGACCCGCTGCAAAAGCCCCCGCATCCCTTCGCTTTCCAGTTGGAACAGACCGAGCGAATGCCCGCTCCGCAGCAGGGCATAGGTCGCTTCGTCGTCGGTCGGCACGTCCGCAAGCCGGAAGTCCGGTTCCGCCGCACGGACCGCCGTTTCCGCCTCCTGCAGCACGGTCAGGTAGCGCGACGCGAGGAAATCGATCTTCAGCAGCCCGAGCAGGGCGATCTCGTCCTTCGTGTACTGCGTGACCGCCCCGGCGTCCCCGCGGGACAGCGGCACATATTCGCGCAGCGGCTTGTCCGCGATGACCAGTCCCGCCGGGTGGGTCATCGTGTTGCGCAGGCGACCCTCCAGCTGCATCGCGTAGCCGAACAGCGTCCGCGCCGTCTCGTCGGTCTCGCATTTCTCCCGCAGTTCGGGCAGTTTCGCGACCAGTTCGCCCAGCCGCAGGCTGTTCGTCCGGGGGATCAGGCGGAGCAGCTCGCTCACGCGGTCGCGGGGCAGCCCCATCGCACGTCCCGCGTCCCACATCGCCTGCCGGCACGCCATCGTGCCGAACGTCAGGATCTGCGACACCCGGTCGCGTCCGTACTTCTCCGTCACATAGGCGGTGACTTCCCCCCGCCGTTCGTCGCTGAAATCGATGTCGAAATCCGGCATATTCTTCCGTTCCGGGTTCAAAAACCGCTCGAACAGCAGCCCGTGGGCGATCGGGTCGATCTCGGTGATCCCGACGCAGTACGCGACCAAACTCCCCACGCCGCTCCCCCGCCCGGGACCGACCGGGATGCCCGCCTGTCGCGCATACCGCACGAAGTCCCAGACGATCAGGAAGTAATCCGAAAAGCCCATCTCCCGAATGGTGCGAAGTTCCGCTTCCAGCCGTTCGTCGTACGCCTTGCCGCCCGGGATCGACCCGGCGCGAACCCGTTTGGCGCACCCCTTTCGGCTGAGCCTCGCGAGGAAATCGTCCGCCCGTTCGCCGTCCGGCAGGGGGTAGACAGGCAAATGCTCCCGCCCGAACTCGAACGCGAAACGGCACTGCTCCGCGATCTTCGCGGTGTTGTCGACGGCGTCCGGCAGGTCGCGGAACACCTCCCGCATCTCGTCCTCCGTCCGCAGGAAGCGCGAATAGCCCTCCGCCCCCGGACGGTCCTGCAGCGTGACGCCCTCGCGGATCGCGGAAAGCAGCCGCTGTACGTCCGCTTCCGCCGCACGCAGGTACAGCACGTCGTTGGTCGCGACCGGCGGAACGCCGACCTCCCGGAGCAGCCGCAAAAGCCCTTCGCCGGAGGACGCATCCCCGCGTCTCCCGCAGCGGCAGACCTCCGCGTACCCCCGTTCGCCGAACGTCCCGCGCAGCCAGACCAGTTCCTCCCGCACACGCGCATCCTCCCCGTCCGC
>CANQVQ010000063.1 GCA_947627335.1 uncultured Clostridia bacterium
TCCGTTTTTGGTCTGGGAGAGGGAAGCGTCCCGGTAGGCGAGTTCTGCAGCGCGCATAGGATCTCCTGCGGAGATATAGCCGTAAAGGTCGACGCGGATCTGCGCCCCGATCCATTCGCGGTACGGGTTGCGGTAGGTCGCGCAGTAGCGCCAGCGTGCGGCGGGGTCGGCAAGTTCGCAGTTGAGACTGTTCAGGTACGCCTGCAGTTCGGCGGTGTAGCACATCTTCGCCGGGAGACGCGTCTGCCAGAGCCACGCGACGTCGTCCGGCGTGAAATCGTTGCCCTTTTCCTCGCCGAGCAGCAGCCCGAGGACCAGGTACCGCACGTCGTCGTCCGTTTCCATGAAGCGGATGTTCTCCCGGAAGGACGCCGAACAGTACGGCGCGACCTTGTCCGGCGACCGGGACGCCCCCGGCACATAACCGTCGAGCGGCCACGCGTCCGCCCCGACGAGGTACTGCCGGATGACCTCCCAACCGGCAAGCCCGTCCCGTCCGCCGACGAACGGGTAGGTCTCAAACGGCTTGCCGAGCGCACACCCGACGCACCGCCCCAGCCACGCGCCGTGCAGGCGGTCGAACAGCTCGCCTTCGCTCCCGCGGAACCCCGTGTCCGCCTGAGACAAACCGTCCGCGAGCGCGGCAAGCTCCGCCCAGTCCTGCCCGTCCGGCTCGACGTAGGGGTAGTCCGCGACCGCCGGCAGGCGCTCCAGCTCCTGCCAGAGGGCGTTCATCTTGTCCTGCGACTGCCCGCAGGCGTCGATCTTCTCCCGCACGCCCGTCACGTCGCGCCCCTCCTCCGCGCACTGCTTTTCCTCGAGGTACAACCGCTCCGCAAGCCCGTCCCAGACCGCCATTTTCGTTCCGCCTTTCCGTTTTTTTTCATTATACTATGGAATGCGGAAATTTGCAAGAGAACGGGGAAATTTTTCGTTTTTAAGTTTTCTTCAGGGTTGACAAACCGGGAAAGATATGGTATACTGATCGTGAAAAAGTTTGTGCGGGGGAGGGACGGCGATTTGACGCGAATGCGGTGGATGCCGGCGCTGGCTGTCGCGCTGCTGCTCGGCGGCTGTGCGCTCGGCGGAACCGGCGGGGCGGACGCGGTGTCCGTGTCCTGCGTGGCGACCGGAGAAGACGCGTTCGACCGCTGTCTGCTCGAGGACGGTCCGCAGGACGCTTTGGCGGCTGTCCCGGAAGCGGAGGAAACCGCGGAAGGCGCTCTGACCGCCGACGCGGCGGCTCCCGAAACCGACGCGGCGGTCTACACGTCCGCCGCAGGCGACGGCGCACTGCTGACGGTGCGAACGGGCGGGGACTTCGTCTACCGCATCGCCCGGCGGTACACCTATATCGCCGACGCGGACGTCACGTTCGACCTGCGGTTCACGCTGACCGGCGAACTGTCCGCCGAAGGGCGGGAAACGCTGTTCGGCATCCAGACGGCGACGGTCGCCTGCACGGAATTTTCCGACGCGGAGGCGGCGGTCAGTGCGCTGGCGACGAACGGGAATTACAGCCCGGGCGCGATCTCGCTGAATGCGCGGATGCTGACCGGCGGCACGCTGACGCTCGACGAGTTCCTCGGGTCCGGCGCGTTCGCGGCGCTGACGGCGGAACCGCGCTACGTCACGTTCGACACGGCGGGGAATTTCTCGCTCGACCGCCCGCTCTACCCCCTCGGATAACCCAAAACGAAAGGACAAGGAAACAGGTTTCATGGACGAAGGGCTGAATGCCGGAATGCTGGATCCCTCGGGGCGGCTGACGACCGAGGAAGCGCAGAAATACCGATATTACCGCAAAACCTTCCTGTACGCGACCGTCATCGCGGTCTGCATCACACTCCCGTTCGTGCTTTACGAGTGGATCCGCACCGGACACGGGGTGTTCCTCTACTACGGCGACTACAACGCACAGCAGTTGGCGTTCTATCGCCATTGCGTCGAGATGGTCCATTCGGGCGACTTCGGCTGGGATTGGTATACCGACCTCGGCTCGAATTTCGTCGCGAGCTACTCCTACTATATGCTCGGCAGCCCGTTCTTCTGGTTCATGTGCCTGTTCCCTGCGAGCTGGGCGCCGTACCTGATGGGGCCGGTGTATATCCTCAAGTATATCACGGCGGCGATGCTCGCCTTCTGCTACCTCAAGCGCTGGACCCGCAACAAGGACTATGCCGTCCTCGGCGCACTGCTCTACGCCTTCTGCGGCTTCCAGATCTACAACACCTTCTTCAACCAGTTCCACGAAGTCGTCGCGTTCTTCCCGCTCCTGCTGATCGGCATGGAGGAATTGGTGCAGAACAACCGTCGGGGGCTGTTCGCCCTCGCCGTCTGCCTCAACGCGATGATCAACTATTTCATGTTCGCGGGGCAGGTCGCGTTCTGCGTGATCTATTTCATGTTCCGCTTCTCCGACAAATCCTTCGCCATCACGCTGCGGAAGTTCCTGTCGCTCGCGTTGGAAGCGGTCATCGGGTTCGCAATGAGCATGGTGCTGTTCCTGCCGGGCGCCCTCGGCGTCATGGGGAACGACCGCATCAACGGCTCCTTCTCGACCCTGAAGGACGTGCTGTTCTACTGGAAGGGCGGGGAGCTGTACTGGCAGCGGTACGGGCAGATTCTGGAAAGCTACTTCTTCCCGCCGGACATCCCCTCCCGCGTCAACTTCTTCTACGGGCATACCGAACGCTGGGCGTCCATCTCCGGCTACCTGCCGCTGTTCGGCATGACCGGGGTGTTCTCGCTGTTCACGGTGAAGAAGCGTGGCTGGGTGAAGGGCATCGTCATCTTTTTGGTGGTCTGCTCGTTCGTCCCGGGGCTGAACGCCCTGTTCTACCTCGGTCGCTCGGCGTATTACGCCCGGTGGATGTATATGATGGTGCTGATGTTCGTCGTCGGCACGGTGCTTGCGCTGGACAGCAGGGAGACCCGCTGGAAGGGCGCCCTCGCCGGGAGCCTCGGCTGTATCCTCGCCATCGCGGTCCCGCTCGGGCTGCTCTGGTACGATAAGCCGGACAGCGACGCGGTGGACTACCAGCTCGGTCGTGCGCCCTACCTCGGGCGGTTCTGGACCTGCGTGCTGATCGCGATCATCGGCGTCGTCGTGCTTTGGCAGATCGTCCAACGCCTTCGCGGGACCAAACGGTTCGCGAACGCACTGCTGGTCGCGACGTCCGTCTGCATCGTCGCCGTCGGCATCACGCATATCGAAAGCGGCAAGGAGCATTCGCATTCCAGCGAGTTCATGACGGATCAGGTGCTGTTCGGCGAGGTGAACCTGCCAGACCCGACCGACCAATTCTACCGCATGGACCTGCACTGCGACAGCAGCACGGTCACGACGCTGGACAACCTCAATATTTACTGGGGCTACCCCGGCATGGAGTGTTTCCACACGGTCGTTCCGCCGTCCATCATGTCGTTCTACGACCTGCTTTCCTACAACCGTTCGGTCGGCTCCCGCTCGCCGAGCAGTTGGTACGGCGTGCGCGGACTGACCTCGACGAAATACTGCTTCGTCGAACAGGAGGACAACAAACGGCAGATCGAGCGGGTGCTCAAGAGCGACCATTCCGCCGTCTCGTCCTACGACAACAGCAGCAACTGGCAATTCTCCGGCGAGGACGGGGACTACTACGTCTACGTCAAGGAGGATAAGTACGACCCGTCCTACGGCTGGACCTACTACGACACGCAGAACGGATTCGACATCTACCTGAACGATAATTACGTCCCGATGGGCTTCTGCTTCGACGAATTCATGACCGAAAGCGAGTTCATGAAGGTCGGGAGGAACTCGAGCGGCGGACGCAACGGCTATTCCGCGACCACCCTGCTGCTGACCTACCTCGTCGTCCCGGACGACATGGCGGACTACTATGCGCAGTTCATGACCGAGGTCAAGGAGGAAAATCGTAAGTCCTGCGCCTACGATACCTTCGCCGTTTCGGCGGTCGAGCGGCGTGAAAGCGCCTGCACGGACTTCCAATGGAGTTCCGACGGCTTCTCGGCGCACATCGAAGCCGAAAAGCCCCGCATCGTGTTCTTCTCGGTCCCGGCGGAGGAAGGGCTGAAGATCGGTCCCCTCCCGGCGGACGGCGGTTGGAAAGCGACGGTCAACGGGGAGGACGTCGAGGTGCTGACGGTGGACGGCGGATTTGTCGCCGTTGAAGTCCCCGCCGGTGCGAGCGACATCTCGTTCACCTATCGGACCAAGGGGTTGGGGTACGGTCTGCTGCTGACCGTGCTTGCACTGCTCGGCTTTGCGGGCTACCTGTTCTATTGGAAGAAAGACCGGCAGGAGCGTGCGACCTACCGCTTCTTCCGCGAGGACTACTACGATACCGGCGTCTACGTCGCGCCGGAGCCGGACGATCTCCCCGTCGCGGAGGACGAAACGCCGTCGGAATCCCCGCCTGACGAAGAATCGACGGACGAAGATGCGACGGACGAACCCTCGGCGGACGGAAAGGACGAAAACGGCGTTCCGCCCGCTTCCGATCCTGAAAACGCCTGACGGTTTTCGGAGAATTTTTTCGGAAATCCGTATCCGGGAAAATCGTTATTCCCCCACGGTGAAAGGATACCATAACACCAACGGAAGGAGTGCGGCGGGATACTAAAAATCGAGATATACGAAAACCAAGTTTTGTGCGATCGAAATACCATACAAACGGCACGTTCTGATTTTGGTAATTACAGAGTTGTCAAAAAAGTCAGAAATATTATGAGGAACGATTTTGGTGAGGTTTGTTTAGTTTGCGAATCAAAAGAAGGATTCTATACGTTTCCCGGCGGACATATTGAGAACGGCGAATCGCCCGTGCAGGCCCTAAAACGTGAAACACATGAAGAAGTTGGTGCAGTGATCGACTCTATCAAAGCAATCTGTCTTTGCAGAGAAATCAGGGTCAAGGAAGGCGTTTTGCAAATAACACACTATTACAAGTCCGTGCTATCAAAACAGGAAGAACGTCATTTGACTTTGGAGGAAACGGAAAGGGAAATGCAGAGCCGATGGGTCACACCGGAAACGTGTATGGATATTTTGACGAATCAAAAAAAGTCATTGTATCACCAGAAATTCAGTGGATATAGAGATATTGAAGTATTTCGGACAATGATCCAGACGTTTCCTTCTCTACAATGAAGTGCAAAAGATCCTATAAATGTCAAAATACCGCCCGTATACGCTGTTTGGCGATACGGGCGGTTTCCTGTTTCTTACCGTTTTTAGAAATCGAACAGGTCGTCGCGGCTCTTTTCGTTGCGCGAACGGCTGTTGCTGTTCTGATTTTGGTTGTTGTTCTGGTTCTGGTTGTTGTTTTGGTTCTGGTTCTGGTTCTGGTTGTTGTTTTGGTTGCTGTTGCGGTTCTGGTTCTGATTCTGGTTCTGGTTGCTGTTGCGGTTCTGGTTGTTGTTCTGCGACATAACGGTTTCTCCTTTTCGGTAAGTTTGGGTTCATCAGTAGTATGACCCGAAAAGGGAGCGTTTTATGCAGATTCAGAAAATCATTTGTGATAGATCCCGCCGGAAAGGATCGTGAAACCGCGATAGACCTGCTCGGCGAGGAGCAGACGCGCCAGCCGGTGCGGGAACGTCAGCGCCGAAAGCGAAAGCCGGAAATCGCATTCCCGCTTGAAGCGCTCGTCCAGCCCGTGGCTCGAACCGATGACGAAGCAGAGCGGGGACGACGCGGTCTTTTCGCGCAGCAGCTCGGCGAATCCCTCCGACGTCAGCTGTTTTCCCTCGACGCAGAGCGCGACGGTCGCGCACCCCTTCGGCAGGGCGGCGCGGATGCGGACGGCTTCCTTTTCGAGCGCTTTCGCGACCAGCGTCGGGTTGGTCTCCTCGGCGACGCGCTCCTCCGGGATACAGACCGTGCGGTACGCGCAGAACCGCTGCAGGCGCTTCCGATACTCCTCCTCCGCCTCGCGGAAGTAGCTTTCGCGGAAGTCCCCGACGTGCAGGACGGTGACGGAGATCATTTCTTTTGCGGCTTTTTCCGCACGGAACAGCCGAAACTGCCGATCCGCCGTCCGAGCGCGTAGTAGGCGCCGTGGTTGTACGCCAGCAGGTCCGCTTTCTCCATTCGCAGCTTGCCGTCCTCCCCGAGCAGGCGTTCGTCGACCGTGACCGCCGTGACGTCCGCGAGGAACATCACATGACTGCCGAGCGGCTTCTCCTCAAAGACCCTGCACTCCAGCGTGACCGGGCATTCGCCGACGGACGGGCAGGGGACCGTTGACGAATCCTCCGCCGTCAGCCGGAACCGCTCGAATTTGTCGAGATCCCGCCCGGACTTCACGCCGCACAGGTCCACCGTCCGCACCAGCCGCGCAGGCGGCAGATTGATGCAGAACGCCCCGCTTTCGCGGAGCAGTTCAAACGAATACCGCTCCGGGCGGACGGAAATATAGGTCCGCGGCGGCTTCGAGCAGACGACGCCGCAGCTGACCAGCACCGCCGGCACCGGCGCGAGCAGAACGCTCCCTTTCCAAACCTGTTTCGGCATTTTACGCCACAACCTTTCCGAAAATCTGTCCGTTTATTCCTGCGCAAACGGGTCGCGAGCGTCCACGACGGCGGAGAAATAGGTTTCGTAGGTTACGAACCCCGGCGGACTGCCCGACGGCTTGCGCAGGTGCTTGACACGGGTGTAGTCCACCTCCACGTTCGTGCTGCCGCGCTTCTCACTGTGGTACGCGGCGAGCATCGCCGCCTCGGTGTAGTCGCGGTCGGTCGGTTCGACGCCGTTCGTCACCAGAATGACGTGCGAACCGTGGAATTTCTTGATGTGGAACCACACGTCCCGCTTGTCCGCCGCACCGGTCAGCGCGTCGTTCTGCAGGTTGTTCCGCCCGACGCGGACGGTCATGCCGTCGGTCGTGACGAAGGAGAGCGGCTTGGAGAGCGGTTCGCGCTTCTTTTTCTTCTTCCCGTTCCGCCCGTCCGGCTCCTTTTGCCGCGTCAGCCCGGTTTCCGCCAGCTCCCGACGGATCTCCGCGAGGTCGGAAAGCCCGCTCGCCCGTGCGACCGCGTCGAGGATGCTTTCGAGGTGGTCGATGCGCCGTTCGTCCAGTTCGACCTGCACGGTCAGCGCTTCGGCGGCACGCTTGAGTTTGGCGTACTTTTTATAGCAGACCTGCGCGTTCTGCGCCGGTGTTTTCCGTGCGTCCAGCGTCAGCGTCACGTCGTTGCCGGTCTCGTAATCCGTCACGACCGCACGCGACGCGCCCGGTTCGATCCGATAGAGGTTCGCCATGATCAGGTCGCCGGTCTTTCGCAGGTCCTCCCGCTTGGCGCAGTCCGTCAATTCCTGCCGCTGGGACGCGAGCTTGCGCTGCTCCCGTGCGAGGTGCGTGCGGACGGTCCTGAGGATGTCCGATGCGTAGGATTGCAGGTTGACCGTTTCCTCTTTTTCGGCGAAATAGGAGAGCAGCAGCTCGGAAAAACTGGCTTTCCGCCGCAATTCCAGCCCCGTGTACTGCGTCAGCGGCAGGTACGCGTACTCCACGCCCTTCCCGCCGTCGTACACGGCGCAGGGCTGAAATTCCCGCCGCCGCACCAGTCCGACGACCTCCTCGAACGCGGCGACCGCCCGCTCGCACGGAATTTCCCGCGCAAGCGCGTCCGTCCGCCCGCAGGCGCGGAAGCCGATCTCCCGTGCGACCGCCGGGGAAAAGGCGCAGAACTTCGCGATCAGCAGCTTGTCGAACGGCATTTCGCCGTTTGCGTCGAGCAGCGAAACCAACTGCTCCCGCGTGACCTGCAGCGCGTCCAGCTTCGCCTGCGGCGCAGGCGGTTCATAGGGCAGCCCGGGCATGACCTGCCGCACCGAGGCGGTCAGATCCGCCGTCGAAGTCGCGCCGAGGATGCACCCGTCCTCCCCGACCAGGATCAGGTTGGAATACTTGCCCATCATCTCCGCGTAGACGGTTTTCTGCCGCAGAAAGCCGAGCTCGTCGGCGGACGAAAAGCAAAAACGGAGGATGCGCTCCCGCTCGACGCAGGACACGTCGGTCAGCCGCCCGTTCTGCAAATGCTTGCGGAACAGCATACAGAGCGGGGTCGGGTCCGCCGGACGGGCGAACGGCTCGTCGGTGACGGCGGCGAGCGGACGGGACGCGGACGCCGAAAGGATCAGGTTGGTCCGCTCTCCCTCGCGATACAGGCAAAAACACAGACAGGACGGCGAGCTTTGGTGGATCTTCTCCACCTTCGCCCCCGTCCAGGACCGCAGTTCTTCCGCGACTGCGACGCAAAAATATCCGTCAAACGCCATGGCTTTCCTTTCCGCAGACCGTACAGACCGCCCCGCACTGCACCGCGAGATCGGCGAGGAACGGCAGGACCGGCGTCTCGGACGCCGCGTGCGTCACGCACAGCAGGTTCAGCCCCAATTCCCGACAGTCGATCAGGTGGTTATGCAGAACCTCGCCGGTCACGAACGTGTCCGCTCCCGCCGCAAGCGCTTCCGCGATCTCGTCCTTTCCGCAGCCCGCAACGATCGCGACCCGCCGCACGGTTTCCCGCGCTTTGACCGTCGGAAACGGCGTCACGCCGAGCTTTTCCCCCACGAAAGCGGCAAAATCGTCGAATTTCTCATACCCTTGCGGCACACCGCCGACGCGCCCGTAGGGAACGAACGCCTCGGGCGACCGCAGCTCCAGCAGCGACGCGAGGCAGTCGTTGACGCCGCCGTCCATGCAGTCCAGCCGCGTGTGGTAGGAAAGCACCGCGATGCCCGCCCGCACGCAGGAAATGACCCGCTTGCCGACGCTGTCCGACGGGGCAACGACCGGCAGGGGGTGGAACAGGAGCGGGTGGTGGGTCAGGATGACGTTGCAGGCGCGCTTCCGCGCTTCCTCGATGACCTCGCCCGTGCAGTCCAGCGCGCAAAGCACGCCCCGCACCGGTTCGTCCGGGTCCGGCAGGACCATGATCCCGTCGTGGTCCCACGGCTCCCGCAGGGACGCGGGGATGCGCGCTTCCAGCCGTCGGGCGAGTTCGCCGACCGTCAGAACGCCGCTCATTTCCGCAGCAGGCGAAGGGTCTTTTCGACGATGCCCTCCGCGTTGAGTTTGTAGTAGTCCAGAAGCACCTCCGCCGAGGCGGACGTGCCGAACACGTCCTCGATGCCCACGCGAGCCATCTTCGTCGGCAGGTTCTCCGAAAGCACCTCGGCGACCGCACTGCCCAGCCCGCCGACGATCGTATGTTCCTCCGCGGTCACGATCGCGCCGGTTTTCGCCGCGTAGGACAGGACCAGTTCCTTGTCCAGCGGTTTGATGGTGTGGATGTCGACGACGGCGGCGTCCACGCCGTGCGACTTGAGCGCTTCCCGCGCTTCGAGCGCCGCAGCGATCAGGATGCCCGTCGCGAACAGCGCCACGTCCTTGCCGTCCGCCAGCACGTTGCCCTTGCCGAGTTCAAACTTGTAGTCCGACGGGTCGAACACGACCGGCACCGCGTACCGCCCGAGCCGACAGTACACCGGACCGTTGTATTGCAGGATCGCACGGA